>ONJV01000197.1 GCA_900318215.1 uncultured Veillonellaceae bacterium | reverse complement strand
GCCCCGCTCACGGCGTCCATCGAAGGCGGTACTCTCGCGATGGACATCGCGACAAAAATCCTCGGCACGACCGGCAGCGTCAAGCCCGGCGAAATCCTCGAGACGCTCGCAAAAGAGTTCGCCATGCCCATCACCGTCGCCGAAGCCGACATCCATCGTATCGCACTCCTTGGGAAAGGAAAGGACCTGATATGAAGTCCATCCTCCTGAATATCGTCCCCGAAGAAACCCGCATGGCCGTCGTCGAGGACGGCGACCTGCTCGCCGTCGAAGTCGAGCGCGCCTCG
Source organism: uncultured Veillonellaceae bacterium (assembly GCA_900318215.1). GTDB lineage: Bacteria > Bacillota > Negativicutes > Selenomonadales > Selenomonadaceae > Selenomonas_C. Next base: position 4,226 of record ONJV01000197.1, on the reverse strand, counting down.
CACGCCCACCTCGTCGGCAACATCTACAAAGGCCGCGTGCAGAATGTCCTGCCGGGCATGCAGGCCGCCTTCATCGACATCGGGCAGGAGAAGAACGCCTTCCTCTATGTCGGCGACGGCGCTCCGCACGACATCCCGAAAGGCGTCGCCAAAACGGCAAAGCCCCAGAAAATCCATGTCGGCCAGAACCTGCCCGTCGGCATCATTAAGGACGCCGTCGGCACGAAGGGCCCGCGCGCGACGCTCCACCTCTCCCTGCCGGGCCGCAATCTCGTGCTCATGCCGACAGCGGCCTACACGGGCCTTTCGCGGCGCATCGAAGACGAGCAGGAGCGCAGCCGCCTCCATGCGCTCGCCGAAAAATACGCGCCTGAGGGAATGGGGCTCATCGTGCGCACGGCGGCCGAAGGCATTTCCGAAGAAGCGTTCGCCGAGGACGCGCATTATCTCGAAAACCTCTGGGCGTCGATTGCGCGCAAGTTCAAGCTCAGCCATGCGCCAGCGCTCCTTTACCGCGATGCCGACCTGCTCGTGCGCATCGTGCGCGACCGCTTCGGCGCCGATGTCGACGAGCTCATCGTCGATGACCGCGAGGCCTATGAGCGCGTGCGCGAACTCGTCGGATTCCTCTCGCCCGACCTCGCCGCGCGCGTCAAGCTCTACGACGGCCGCGAGCCGCTGTTCCAGCGGTATCATATCGAGCAGGAAATCGAGAACGTCGGCGCGCGGCAGGTCGAGCTCAAGTCGGGCGGCTTCCTCGTCATCGACAAAACGGAGGCGCTGACGGTCATCGACGTCAACACCGGCAAATACGTCGGCAAGACGAACCTCGGCGACACCGTCTATCAGGCGAACCTCGAAGCGGCGGCCGAAATCCTCAAGCAGATCCGTCTGCGCGACATCGGCGGCATCATCATCGTCGACTTCATCGACATGGAGACGGACGCGCAGAAAGCTGCGCTCTTGGATTTTCTGCGCGATGGCGCGCGAAATGACCGTGCGAAGACGAACATCATCGACATCACATCGCTCGGCCTCGTCGAGATCACGCGCAGGAAGTCGCGCTCGAACTTCGAGAGCGTCGTCTACAGCGAGTGTCCCGTCTGCCACGGCCGTGGCCGCATCGAATCGCCCGAGACCGTCTCCATCCGCATCAGCCGCGACATCCGCCGCATGGAGCACAAGAATCATGCAAAGAACGGCTATGAAATCGAAGTCCACGAAACCGTGGCCGAAGAGCTGCGCCAGAACCAGCTCATGATGAACCTCGCAGCGGAATTCGGCACGGACATCAAAGTCGTCACCCGCCCCGGCATCCATCCGGAGACATATACGATTCTGCAGCAAAGCTGAACGGTATATTAGCCTCCCTCTAGAGGGAGGGGGACCGCGAAGCGGTGGAAGGAGTAGTAAGATGCTGAAGCCGAACGAGTATGCTGTCGTTGCCAAAGTCCTTTAGCAACATGACGCATGCTTGTTTGACTCCAGCACCCAACTCTCCCCCAGTCAGCTTCGCTGACAGCCCCCTCAGAGAGGGGGCCAGAGGATTGTCGATATGTTGCGCGTTAGAACTCTTGTGTATTTCTATCAGAAATGCTAGGATAACAAAGGATTCATTCATTTTCATCATTTCAACTTCTACAGAGAAAAGAGTCTTTCACCATGAACAAACACCATCTCACCGCGGCCATCCTGAGCGCCGCCCTCATCACCACGCCGTTCCCAGTTGCTTTCGCTGCTGAGCAGGCTACTCCGGCCGCGACGGCTGCCACCACGAGCACGACGACGGCCGCGACGCCAGCCGCCGCTCCGGCTGCCACGACGCCCGCTGCGACGACGCAGACCACGACGGCAACGACGACGACCACCACCACGACCCAGTCCACGACGGCCGAGACGCCGACGGATGATGAGGCCGTGATTGACAGCCGCAAGATCAGCATCAACCTCGCAGCCCGCTCGCTCGCCGTCTACGAAGGCCAGAAGCGCATCCGCCTCTATCCCATCGGCCCGGGCAAGGCTTCGACGCCGACGCCGGTCGGCTATTTCAAAGTTGAGTCGAAAGACCTCAACCCGACGTGGACGGATCCGACAGATCCCGAGTATTCCATCCCGTCTGGCGAGAGCAACCCGCTCGGTTACCGCTGGATGGAAGTCCAGGGCAATTACGGCATCCACGGCACGAACAAGCCGGAGTCCATCGGCCATTACGTCTCGAATGGCTGCATCCGCATGAATGAGAAAGACGTCGAGGACGTCTTCGACCTCGTCAAAGTCGGCACACCCATCGAGATCACGTACAACCGCATCGTTGTCGAGAAGACGCCAGATGACCGTGTGGCATTCTATGTCTATCCGGACGGCTACGGCCGCCAGCCGCTCGACGTCGAGGAAGCGACGAAATGGCTCAAGGGCTATGGCGTGCAGAACTTCATCAGCGACGAAGACATCGAGAAGAAGATCGAGGCCTCGGACGGCGAGCCGACGTACATCGGCAAGGTCTACAACATCACGGTCGATGGCAAGAAGCTCCAGAACAAGGCCGTCGAGCAGGATGGCATCACGTATCTGCCGGCCATCGACCTCGCAGATGCCGCGGGCGTGAACCTCGGCTGGGACGAGAAGTCCGAAGTCCTCTTCAGCACGGTCGGCAAGGCTACGGGCTACAACAAGAAGGACGTGCTCTACTGCAACGCCGATGACGTGCAGACGCTGTTCCACCTCGACGGGGGCCTTTCGGACAAGCAGTATGTCTATCATAAAATGACGACGGCTCCGGCAGCGGCCACGACGACGACGGCAGCAACGACGACGACGGAAACGCCGGCAGCTGCGACGACGGCCACGGCTGCTCCCGCAACGACGGCTGCGGCAACGTCTGCACCTGCCACGAAATAATCTGTAACCATTTGGAAAAGCAGGAGGGAATCCCTTGAAAAAGCGTTTCGTCATCCTCGACGGCAGCAGCCTCTTCTTCCGGGCATTCTTCGCCCTGCCGCCGCTCACGTCTCCGACGGGCGAATACACGAATGCCATCTTCGGCTTCGCGAACATGTTCCTGAAGCTCTGGGAAGAGCTGAAGCCGGACGAGCTCGTCATCGCATTTGACAAGAGCCGCCATACGTTCCGTACGGAGCTTTACCCTGAGTACAAAGGCACGCGCGACAAGACGCCCGATGAGCTCAAGAGCCAGATTCCTCTGCTCGAAGAGTTCTCCGGGGCGCTCGGCGTCACGTTCCTCGAAAAGGACAACTACGAAGCCGATGACATCATCGGCACGCTTGCGACGCAGGCGGCAGCCGCAGGCTATGACGCGAGCGTCGTCACGGGTGACCGCGATGCGCTCCAGCTCGTGCGGCCAGGTCTTCGCGTGCTCATGACGAAGAAGGGCATTTCCGACCTCAAGGAATACGACGAGGCGGCGTTCACGGAAGAATACCAGATGGAGCCCATAAAGCTCATCGACCTCAAGGGTCTCATGGGCGACACGGCCGACAACATCCCGGGCGTCCCGGGCGTCGGGCCGAAGACGGCGACGAAGCTGCTCCTCGAATACGGCACGCTCGAAAACGTCCTCGACCACGCGGGCGAGGTCAAGGGCAAGAAGCTACAGGAGCGCCTGACGACATTTGCCGAGCAGGCAAGGCTCTCGAAGACGCTGGCCACCATCAACTGCGACGTGCCGGATCTCGATGCGCCGGGTGCTTACAGCGTTCATCCTGACGCTGCGAAATTCACGACGTTCTGCCAGCGCTACAACCTCAAAGCCGTGCTGACGCGCGGCAAGAAATTGCTGGCAAAGCTGGCAGCTGCGGAAAAAGGCGGGACGCTGACGCTTTCCGCCGATGGCGAGACGAAAGCCGCGCCTGCAAAAATAGGAAAAGGCACGAAGAAAGCCGCATCCGATGCATCAGTGATGCCTGACCTCTCGACCATCGATGTCGTCACGCCGGATGGCCATATCGTCTTCGACTGGAAAGCCTGCCTCCATGCAGGCCTCCGCTTCGACGATGGCAAGCATGTCGATGACCTCAAGCTCATGGCATACCTGCTGCATCCCGAGGCGACGGAATACACGATTCCTGCGCTTCTCGCGGAATTCTTCCCCGAAGAAGTACAGCCAGAAACCGGTCTTCTGCCTCCCTCTCTGGGGGATAAGCAGACGCAAGGCGCTTCAGCGCCTATGCGGTCGCTTATGCCTTGGCAGGGGGACCGCGAAGCGGTGG
>ONJV01000310.1 GCA_900318215.1 uncultured Veillonellaceae bacterium | reverse complement strand
GGAAGACGCAGGCGACCACGAGGACCCGTTCGGCATCACGCTTTTCGCGCTTCACGAGAACGAGCATCTTGCCGATGGCGTGGCACGTGCGTTCCTCTCGGCAGGGGGGCAGGCAGAGCGTGCGATGGAGCCTGCTGCAAAGGAGGCATCGGCATGAACGAAGCAAAGAAGAATGCAGGCGGCGCTGGATTTGCGCGCATCGAGATCATGATGGGAATGAAGAAGCTCACACCGCTCCTCAAGAAGCTCAGCACGGCCGGCATCACGGGCGTAACAGTCTTTCAGGCGCTCGGCTGCGGCATCCAGCACGGCTCGTATGAATACGCACCGGAAGAATCCACGGAAATCCAGCTCCTGCCGAAGACATGCCTCCTCATCATCTGCGAACGGGAGGCTGTCTCTGACCTCGTCGAGCTCCTCAAGCTCGAACTCTATACAGGCCACATCGGCGACGGCAAGATCTTCGTCTCCGGCATCGACAATATCATCCGCATCCGCACGGGCGAAGAAGGCGAGGACGCATTGCGCCGGTCGGACGTCGGGTGATTGTGAACGAGAAAAAAGTATGGTAGAATCGGAAAGAGGAATTCGATTCTGCCATTTTTATCTCCATAGGAGGATGTCCGATGCTTTACGACTACCATCTTCATTCCGAATTCAGCGATGACTCGCATACGCCGATGGAGGCGCAGATCGAGCGCGGCATTGCGCTCGGGCTGGACGAGATGTGCTTTACCGACCATGTGGACTACGGCATCAAGAAAGACTGGACGGATGCAGGGGAGATCGGCTGGCGCGGCGGCGACGGTATCGGCACGCCGAAGAGCTCGCTCGAGCCGCTGACGAACGTGCATTATCCCGAATATTTTGCGAAACTCTATCGCATGAAGTGCACGTATGGCGACAAGATCGCTATCAAGAACGGCCTCGAGTTCGGCATCCAGGTGCATACGATACCGCAGTACGAGAAGCTGCTCCAGGACTATGGCGACCAGCTCGACTTCGTGCTCTGCAGCATCCACCAGGTCGAGGACAAGGAATTCTGGACGGGCGATTTCATGAAAGGGCGCACGCAGGACGAATACAACGAGCGCTACTATCAGGAAATGCTTGACGTCGTCAAGGCGTTCAAAGGCTATGACGTGCTCGCTCATGTCGATCTCATCGCGCGCTACGACCCGGCAGGGCCGATTGCGTTTGAAAAGATTCAGGGCATCCTGACGGAGATTTTCAAAATCGTCATCGCGGACGGCAAGGGCATCGAGCTCAACACCTCGTCCGTCCGCTATGGGCTGAAGGACAGCCAGCCCGCCGAGGAGGTCCTGCGCCAGGTGGGCCTCGGGGAGCGCATGGACAACTTCCCCGCGCAGCTCTCGGGAGGCGAGCAGCAGCGCGTCTCGATCGCCCGCGCGCTCGCCAAGAACCCCAAGCTGCTGCTCTGCGACGAGCCCACGGGAGCGCTCGACTACAACACCGGCAAGCAGATCCTCAAGCTCCTCCAGGATACCTGCCGCGAGACGGGCCGCACGGTGGCCGTCGTCACGCACAACTCCGCCTTCTGCGAGATAGCCGACCGCGTGATCCGCGTGCGCTCGGGCAAGGCCGAGAGCGTGGAGATCAACGAGCATCCCGCGAGCGCGGAGACCCTCGAATGGTGAGCGGGCCATGCGCCATCCGTTCCTCACAGAGCTTTTCCGCTGCATCCGCGCGTCGCTGACGCGCTTCCTCGCCATCGTGGGCCTGGGCGTGGGCTTCTATGCCGGCCTGCGCATGGCCGGCCGCGACATGAGGACCTCGAGCGATGCGTTCTACGACGGCACGCACCTCTACGACCTCAGGGTCGTCTCAACGCTCGGCCTGACCGACGAGCAGGTGGAGAGCATCTCCCGCATCGAGGGCGTCGACCAGGTCGTGGGCGGATACGCGGCCGACATCATGACGATGCTGAACGGCGAGCGCTACGCGATGCGCATCATGTCCTGCGACATGGATGCCGCGCGCGCGTCCGTCTCGGATGGGGGAGGGGTCAACGTCGAGAGCGCCGATGAGCGCTATCTCAACCGCCTCTCGCTGGAGAGCGGAAGCTGGCCGACCGCTTCGGC
>ONJV01000196.1 GCA_900318215.1 uncultured Veillonellaceae bacterium | reverse complement strand
ACCCGAACAACACGGACGTCAACCTCGACTGGAACGACAAGCAGAAGACCATGCACCTCGAGCTCGACCAGGACAAGCTGCGCGCGATGGGGCTATCGAGCCAGACCGTCTCGCAGACCATCTACACGGAGCTCACAGGCGCGACGGGCGCGCAGTTCTACGCGGGCGACCGCACCGTCGACATCGACCTGCGCCTCGCCAAAGCCGACCGCAGCGATCTCGGCAAGATGAAGGAGCTCCCGATTTATCTCGGGCAGGCGGGCTATGTGCCGCTCGGCCAGATTGCAAAAATCAGCTATGAAGCTGAAGACGGCCTCATCAAGCGCTACAACCTGCGCCCGACCATCACCGTGCAGGCAGGCGTCAAGAGCGGCACGGCGAACGACGCGACGCAGCGCGCCTATGACGCGACGAAAGACCTGCGCGAGAACCTGCCGCTCGGCGCGAGCATCGAAAAGGCGGGCACGCTCGAAGACAGCGAAAAATCCACGAAATGGCTCATGGGCCCCGTGCCCGCGATGGTCGTGCTGATTATGACGCTGCTGATGTTCCAGCTCCGGAGTGGCAAGGATATGGCGTTGACGCTCCTCACGGCGCCACTCGGCATCATCGGCGTGACGTGGGGCATGCTGCTCTTCGGCAAAGCCATGGGCTTCGTCGCGCTCCTCGGCGTCCTCGCGCTCTTCGGCATGATTATCCGCAACTCCGTCATCCTGATTGACCAGATTCAGAAGCACCTCAAAGAGGGCGAGACGCCCTGGGATGCCGTCGTCGATTCGGCCGTCCTGCGTTTCCGCCCCATCATGCTGACGGCCGCCGCCGCCATCCTCGGCATGGTCCCCCTCATGACGAGCGCCTTCTGGGGCCCGATGGCCGTCGCCATCGCCAGCGGATTATTCGTCGCGACCGTGCTGACGCTCCTCGTCCTGCCGACCATGTATGCGGCGGTGTATCATGTGAAGAAAGAGTAAAAATCGAAGAGAGATTTGATTCAGAGGCACTGCTTAAAAAAGATGGCAGTGCCTTTGCTGTGAGTTTTATTGACGCTGTCAATAGAATGACATACAATGAAAGAAAAGAACAGATACGAGGGAGTGATTTTCATGGCAAGCACGAATGTGAACATCCGCATGGATGCCGACCTGAAGAAGCAGTTTGAAACATTTTGCGCGGATGTCGGTTTGACGATGACGGCAGCATTTAATGTTTTTGCAAAAAAAGCTGTGCGAGAGCATCGAATTCCGTTTGAAATCGGCTATGACATCCCAAATGAAGAGACGAGAGAAGCTATCCGAGAGGCACAGCAGATGAAGGCGGATTCAACCATCGGAAAGACGTATACGGACGTTGATGCGATGATGAAGGAGCTGCTGTCCGATGTATAAGATTCGCCCAACGGCAAAATTCCAAAAGGATTTGAAGCGCGCCAAGAAACGCGGCTACGATATGGATTTGCTTACAGACATCATCAAGAAACTGGCACGAGGCGAAACGTTGCCGCTCAAGAATCGAGATCATCAGCTTGCAGGAGAATATGCAGGCTGCCGGGAGTGTCATGTGACGCCAGATTGGCTGCTGGTTTATGAGACTGTGGAAGAAGAATTGATTCTGATTTTGACGCGGACGGGAACACATAGTGATTTGTTTCGTTGAAGAGAAAAATAAAAGGGGATGGAATCATGGCCGTACCCAAATTCTATGAATTTTTCCCGTGCATCCTCCGCGTGCTCGGTGATGGAAAAACGTATCGGTTGAAAGACGTCACGATGAAATGTGCGGATTTCTGGAAGCTGTCGGATGAGGACCGGAAACAGATGCTGCCGAGCAATCGGCAGACGACGCTGGCAAATCGCGTGGCATGGGCGAAAACGTATCTGAAGAAAGCAGGATTGGTTGATAGTCCGCGACGCGGCTTCGTGATGTTGACGCCGGCAGGGAAAGCAGTCCTTGAAGAGAACCCGGAAAAGGTTACGCTGGCATATTTGGAGAGCATACCGGCATTTCATGATTTTCATAGCAATCCGGGCGAGAACATGGGCAGTCCTGTTTCGGAAGAAAATCCAGCAGAAGCAAAGAGTCCGCAGGAAATGTTGGATGATGCGATGCAGCAGATGAATGCAACACTTGCAGATGACCTCATGGCGGAGATCATGAAGCTCGATTGGTCGGAATTTGAGCAACTAGTCGTTCAATTATTGATCAAGATGGGATATGGACCGTTGCAACTCAATCAAGATGCGGTGACAAAGAAAACAGGGGATGAAGGCATTGACGGCATTGTCACGGCGGACAAGCTCGGATTTGATTCGATTTATGTGCAGGCGAAGCAATGGAAAATCGATTCGACGATAGCGAAACCTGAAATTCAGAAATTTGTAGGTGCCTTGGTGACACATGGCGCGACGAAGGGAATTTTCATCACGACGGCGAAATTTTCAAGCGGTGCGGTTGCAGAGTCTCAGAAACTTCCGACACCCAAGATCGTCCTTGTTGATGGAGAACGCCTGGCGAATCTGATGATCGAGTATAATCTCGGTGTCACGACAACGCAGACATATGAAGTCAAGCGCGTGGACTATGATTTCTTTAATGAAGATGTCTGAGCATCTATGCAAATGGATGAGGTGCAAGATTTACACTTCGACGCACCCCGTGGAGCTCTCCGAATTGCGGACACCTGACTGGGAGTCGGAAACGGGGGAATATTTTTGTCGGACGTATACCCCGCCTGTCACAATATGAAAACGTTCCAGTAATTGCAACAGCTCCAATAAACGGTTAGGCAGTGTCTTTCTTCCGTGCCAGTGACGGCCCGATGCCGAGGGCGGAGAGGATGGCGAAGGCGGCAAAGGCGATGGCGATGCCGAGGCGGAGGTTGTCGGCGGGCGCGGCCGCCCAGGGGATGGCGAGCAGGGCGGAGACGATGAGCGTCGAGGCGAACTGGCCGAGCAGGCGGACGGCAGAGAGCGTTGCGGTCGCGAGGCTGTAGTCGGCGGGGCCCACGCAGCTCATGATGGCGTTGTTGTTCGGCGCGTTGAAGAGGGCGATGCCGGCGCCGAGTACGGCGATGAGCGGCAGGAGCACGGCGGTCGTGTGCATGACGAGGCTTGTGGGTGCCAGAAAAACCGCGAAATTCGCGAAATCCACGAAATTTACGATGGCGGCGAGGCCGAGCAGGGCGGCGGCGATGAGCCCCATGCCGAGCGAAACGAGCAGGCGCGCGGGCAGCTTGTCGGAGAGGTGGCCGCAGGCGGGCGAGAGTGCGGCCATGACGGCGGGCTGCAGGAGCAGGAGGAATCCCGCTTCGCGCGACGAGAGGCCGAGCACGTTCTGCAGGTAGAGCGAGAGCAGGAAGCTCACGGCGAATGTCGCGCTGTAGCTCACCATCGCCGTGAGGTTCGAGAGGCGGAATTCGCGGTTTGTGCGGAAAAGTCGCAGCGGCAGCATCGGATGGCCGCTGCCCGTAATCCATTCCTGCGTGAGATAGCGCCGTGCGAGCCCCCACGCGAGGGCGGTCAGCGCGGTGATGAGCACGAAGATGCTGCGCCAGCCAAGGTAGTAGTTCAGGAAGCCGCCGAGGAACGGCCCTGTCGCGAGGCCGAGGTAGACGACGGAGACGTTCGCGCCGAGCGCGAAGCCGCGGTGCTCTTTCGGCACGACGAGTGTGAGGATGGCCATGCCGGTCGCAAAGAGCATGGATGCAAAGAACCCCTGCAGCGCGCGCATGACGATGAGCGCACTGATGCTGGAGGCAAGTGCGCCGATGATGTTCGTCGCTGTGAATCCTGCGAGGCCCAGGAGATAGATGCGGCGCTTGCCATAGATGTCGGCGGCCTTTCCCATCGGCAGCAGGCAGAGGGCGCTCGTGACGAGGTAGGCCGAGAGAATCCAGGCGAGGATGTCAGGCCCTGCGGAAAGCTCCGCGCCGATGCTCGGCAGCGAGAGCGTCAGTGCGCTCGAGGAGAAAGGGGTGAGGAAAGAGGAAAGCATGATGGAAAAAAGAATCTTTCGTTCCATGATTTTCTCCAGATACAAGAAAAGCGTGACCTTGACGGCCACGCTGGTGCTTCAAAATGGCGGAGAGTGAGAGATTCGAACTCTCGATACAGGTTTCCCCGTATACACGCTTTCCAGGCGTGCTCCTTCAACCACTCGGACAACTCTCCAAATGCTCTCAGATGAGATGCTATTCAGTTTTCGTGCGAGCTGTGCGCTCACAACAGAAACTATTATAAAGGCTGCGGGGCACGCTGTCAAGCGTTTTTTGAAATGTTTTTAGAGGAACGCGTCCGTCGAGAGCACGAGGAGGAAGCTCCCAACCTCGGTGTAGACGCGCAAGGCGAGCTGCTGGCTGCCGTGCGGGATGACGTTCTCTGCCGCGCGCGGGTATTCGAGGTCGGGCTCCATCTTGTGGTTCGCGAGCTCGACGATGTAGAGGCCGTTGACGACGTTGATGAATTCTTCGAGCGCGTCGATGGCGTCATCGTTCATCTCGGTGATTTCGAAGCCGGCATACTTGCTCGCGAGTGCGAGGAAGACGGGCTCTTTTGCGAGGATGCCGTCGACCATGC
>ONJV01000192.1 GCA_900318215.1 uncultured Veillonellaceae bacterium | reverse complement strand
CCTTGGTTCTGACCTAGCTTCCCGCATTTGGGGAATAGCCAGTCACATGTAACTGGAATCAGACGTCAGTACGTCCGATACGCCGAATAGTATATCACAATCACAAAATGCATGCAAGGAAATTATTGCCACTCGCATATAAAAAGCACCCACGAATCCATTCGCAGGTGTCTGAGTGCTCGCTGCTGCCAGCGGTACGCTTTGAAATTTTCTTGTACATTCCCTGTTGCTCCATTGTTCATGCCTGCATATCGTAGAGCAGTCCCGCGTAGTTCGCGAAGATTCCGGCTTGGGTGTAGGCCTGGGTGACAGTATCCACGCTGCCATTCTGGCTGTATTCCGCTACCTTGATTTGCTGCGACGATATGATGTGGCCGTTCTGGAGCTGCTGGACGAGCAAGGTGCCGTCGCCGAGTGTTCGTGTCAGTGTCGTGAGCTGGTCGTCTGTGGTATCCTCGGTATCCTGTCCTGTGTCTCCGGCGTTGGCCGCCTGCTGCTGGGCCTGCAATTTTGTCTGCGTGGCCTGCGCGTCTTCCTCCGAGGCCTTCACCTCGGCCCGGACGGGCGCGGCGGATGGGGCGACGCCGTACATGACGCTGGTATAAGGCTGTACGGCTCTTGTTGCTTCGATGCTGCTGATACGATCAAGTGTCAACATAATCTTCACCTTCTTTCTTTATGACCTCGATTGTAACGTTGTCTATTTTCAAACGAATAAAAACTACATAACATAACAGAAAGGAAGTGATAGAAAAATGAAGAAAGTTTGCTTCCAGCTCTCTGCACATGGTTCCCGGAAGACATTTCATGGTATAATGTTCTCCATGACAGAATGTACAGGACACTGAACCATAAAACATACGGAAAGGGACACAACATGCTGGTATCAGATATCGACAAAATCATCGCGGGCGAGCTCGGCGTGCGGCGGGAGCAGGTGGCGAAAGCTATCGAGCTGCTCGACGACGGCAATACGGTGCCGTTCATCGCGCGCTATCGCAAGGAGGCGACGGGGGCGCTCGAGGACGAGCAGCTGCGGACGCTCGCAGAGCGGCTCGACTACCTGCGCGGCCTCGCGAAGCGGCAGGAGGAAATCACGCAGAAAATCGACGAGCAGGGCAAGCTGACGCCCGAGCTCCGCGCCGCCATCGAACGCGCGACGAAGCTCCAGGAGCTCGAAGACCTCTACCTGCCGTACAAGCAGAAGCGCCGCACGCGGGCGCAGATGGCACGCGAGAAAGGGCTCGGACCGCTCGCCGACGCGATGATGGCACAGGAAACGCAGAGCGGCACGCCGCTCTCGGCCGCGGCCGCTTTCGTTGACGCAGAAAAAGGTGTCGAGACCGCCGAGGACGCTCTCGCAGGCGCACGCGACATCGTCGCCGAAGTCGTCAGCGAGGACGCGAAACTCCGCCAGCAGCTGCGCAAGAAGCTCTGGCAGACGGGCACGCTCCAGACGGAACTCACCTCCGACAAGGACGGCAACCAGCCCGAGGACGCGCAGACGTTCCTGATGTACGCGGACTACAGCGAGCCCATCCGCACGCTGCCGTCGCACCGCGTGCTCGCCATCAACCGCGGCGAGAAGAAAGGCTGCCTACGCGTCAAGGTCGCCTTTGACCACGAGGCGGCCGTCGATCAGATGTTCGCGCACATCTACCGTCACAAATGCATCTTCACGGACGAGCTCCGCGCGGCGCTCGAAGACGGCGAGAACCGCCTGCTGTTCCCCGCGCTCGAACGCGAAATCCGCACGCAGCTGACGGAGAACGCTGAGGCGCAGGCCATCCATGTCTTCGGCGTGAACCTGCGGCAGCTGCTCCTCCAGGCGCCGCTCGGCGGCCATGTCGTCATGGGCCTCGACCCCGGCTACCGCACGGGCTGCAAGATGGCCGTCGTCGATGCGACGGGCCGCGTCGTCGACCACGGCGTGCTCCAGCTCACGAAGAGCGACGCGGAGCGCGAGGCGTCGGCAAAAAAAGTCCTCGCGCTCATCAAGAAGCACCATGTCACGCTGCTCTCGATTGGCAACGGCACGGCGAGCTATGAAACCGAACAGTTCGCCGCGAACCTGATTGCCGAGCATCATCTGAGTGACGTCCATTACCTGATTACGAACGAGGCCGGTGCCTCCGTCTACTCGGCCTCAAAGCTCGCGAAGGAAGAACTGCCCGAGTACGACGTCACGATTCGCGGTGCCGTCTCCATCGCACGCCGCGTGCAGGATCCACTGGCCGAGCTCGTCAAGATCGACCCGCAGGCCATCGGCGTCGGCCAGTACCAGCACGACGTCAACCAGAAAGAGCTCGCGCAAGCACTCGATGCCGTCATTGAGGCCGCCGTCAACCACGTCGGCGTCGATCTCAATACGGCGAGCCCGGCACTCCTCTCTCACATCGCAGGCATCACGGCGACGACGGCGAAGAACATCGTCGCCTGGCGTGACGAGAACGGCCGCTTCACGGGACGCCGCCAGCTCTTAAAGGTGCCGCGCCTCGGCCCGGCCGCATTCACGCAGTGCGCGGGCTTCCTGCGCATCCACGGCGGCAGTTCGCCGCTCGACGACACGCCCGTGCATCCCGAATCGTACGAGCTTGCCGAAAAGCTCCTCGACCGTCTCGGCTTTTCGCTCGAAGACCTCAAGAGCAAGGACGACCTCGCCCTGCTCGCCGCGAAGCGCAAGTTGCTGACGAAGGACAAGGAAGCCGCGCTCGCCAAGGAGCTCGACGCGGGCCTGCCGACCGTCCATGATATCCTCGACGCCCTCGTCGCCCCGGGCCGCGACCCGCGCGAAGACCTGCCCGCACCGCTGACGCGCCAGGCCATCGTGAAGCTCTCCGACATCCAGCCCGGCACAATCCTGCGCGGCACGGTGCGCAACATCACGGACTTCGGCGCGTTCGTCGACATCGGCATCAAGACGGCCGGCCTCATCCACATCTCCCAGCTGTCGAAAAAGCGCGTCAAGCATCCGCTCGACGTCGTTTCCGTCGGCGACATTCTGCGCGTCAAAGTCATCAGCGTCGACGAAAAGCGCGGCCGCATCGGCCTTTCGCTCAAAGACGTCCCGCAGGAGGGACAGAGAAAGGAGGCACGGGCATGAGCCTGCTCGAAGAAACCATCGCCAAAATCCAGCCCGCTGACTATCCCGCTGCTATGGAGGCCGCTGCCGCGCTCGACCAGCTTTTCCCCGAACAGCAGCCGAGCGCGCTCCAGAGCCTGCTGCTGCGCTACCTCCGCGCAACGGGAAAGCCAGCATCGAAGGACCTGCGCTGCTGCACGATCATCTGCTGCGCCGACCACGGCGTCGCCGCGCAGGGCGTCAGCGCCTACCCGCCCGAGACAACCGTCCAGATGACGGCGAACTATCTTCTAGCGCAGGGCGCGGCCGCCAATGCCTTCGCGGGCTTTGCGGGCTCCGACCTGCTCGTCGTCGACATGGGCATCGCGGCTGACACGACGGGCATCCCCGGCCTCGTGCGCCACTACCGCATCGCGGCCGGCACGCGCGACATGACGCAGGGCGCGGCCATGACGCGCGCGCAGGCGCAGCAGGCCGTCGAGACGGGCATCAAGCTCGCGAGCGCCATCGCCGCGCAGGGCTACACCTGCTTCCTGCCCGGCGAGATGGGCATCTCGAACACGACATCGTCCGCCTGCATCGCGGCGACGCTCTGCGGCCTGACGGCTGAGCAGGCGACCGGCCGCGGCACGAACATCTCCGACGAGCGGCTGCAGAAAAAAATCCGCGTCGTCAAAGAAGCGCTGCTCGTCAACCAGCCCGATCCGGCGGACGGCCTCGACGTCCTCGCGAAAGTCGGCGGCTTCGAGCTCGGCGCCATTGCCGGCCTCATGCTCGGCGCGGCCGCGAGCCATGCCGTCACGATTCTCGACGCCTTCAACTCCAGCGCCGCCGCGCTCATTGCGCAGGCGCTCGCGCCCGCTATCACCGACTACCTGCTGCCGTCGCATCAGGGCGGCGAACGCGCGCACGGCGCGGCGCTTGCGAAGCTCGGCCTCACGCCGCACCTCTTCCTCGACATCAAGCTCGGCGAAGCCTGCGGCTCGTCTATCACGGCCCGCTTCCTCGCGCTCGCGCTCGACGAGCTCGACGCCCTGCACGCCGAAAACGGCGACAAGGACATCGACTCCGACCTCTTCCTCGAACGGATGCCCGCCAAAGCGCCGAGCGTCACGGACAAGACGTTCAATTTTTATTTCCAGAGCATGCCCGCGCCCGACCATGCGAGCATGATGGCCTGCCAGAAACGCCTCGACCATCTCGCAAAGCCGCTCTACAGCCTCGGCCACCTCGAAAGCATTGCTGCGGAATTTGCGGGCATTGCCTGCGAGGGACGCCCCGAAAAAGACCAGGAGCCTGCGCTGCTGCTCTTTTCCACACAAAAAGAGACCGTGCCGCGCCAGCGCATCCTCTCGGCCGTCGCGCACACGATCGAGATGCCCGTCACCATCGGCCGCCTGCGCATGGGCCTGCCGCCGACGGCCGCGTTTGACTTCGCCCGCGTGACGGCGGAAGACATGACGGAAGACATCGCCGCGCCGCTCGCCGATGCGCTCATGGACGACGACGGCGAACTGCTCTACGCGCCCGAGGACTTCCTCGCGCATGTGCCGAAAGCACTCCAGCTGCCCGTCTCCGCGCTCATCGGCGCCATCATCGCCGCCGCACACAACAGCACGATGATCCTGCCATCCGACGCCGCGACCGAGCTCGTCGCGCGCTACACCGAGCGCCTCGCGCCCGACGTGCGGCCGTACCTCCTGCACCTCGACGGCACGCTGACGAACCTCGGCGACACGCTGCCCGGCATCACGGCCTGCGCGGGCGCCCTCATCGTCGAAGCGGCACTCTCCGCGCTCAACGACATGAAGACGTTCGAAGAAACGAAAGTCGCGATTGCCGACGACGGGCCGGGGAAGGAAAAACAGAAGAAATGAAAAAGCCCCCTCTGGGAGGGGGGGGCTGAAAAAAAA
>ONJV01000183.1 GCA_900318215.1 uncultured Veillonellaceae bacterium | reverse complement strand
TGTCCCAGCTTTCCGCGGCTGCCGGGACAGGCTGGCCGTCCTTGTCGAGGGCGGTGAGACCTTCGAAGATTTCGCCGAGATACGTCGCTTCCGGCGCGCCCGTCGCCTTGTCCGGATCCATCGACTCCGGCTCCGTGCCGAAAATCGCACGAATCGTCATGTCGTCGCTTTTCGCCGTCTCGTTGCCGCCGCATCCGGCAAACATCGAACATGCCGTCAGCGCAGCGAGCACCATCGTGAGCAATTTTTTCTTTTTTGTCATTGTCCTTGGCTCCTTCGAGTCATCATCTCCCCCTCAGGATGACGACAACTTGTTGGATACGTACGTCCGCGAACAAAGTTTTAGCGCTAAATACTTGTGTACGCAACACAAGGACTATTATAAGCCGATTATCTAAAATTTACAAGTTAACAGTTTCTTTGTTGTATACAAGGTGCATATGACTTATTTCGCGGCGCGTGCGGCAGCGCGGGCTTTCTTCCACTGCCAGACGCAGCGCATACCTTTGTGCATCTCGGGCAGCACGAAGCAGCGGCAGCACGAGACGCAGGTCGATTTCTCGCCGCCTGCCAGCGCTTTCGTGACAAAGTCCGGCTCGGCAATCAGCGAGCGCGAGAGCGAGACCATCTCGAAGCCATGCGCGAGCACGGTCTCCATGTCGGAAAGCGAGCGCACGCCGCCGACGAGGCTCATGGCCTGCTCTGGGACGGCAGACTTCAGCGCCGTGCCCTCTTCGAGGTAGTAGAGCGTCGCGTCCTTCGGCTGGTTGATGAAATCGACGCCCGAGAGCTCGACGAGCTCGACTCCGAGTTTGTGGAACTCCTGCAGCATGTAAATCATGGCTTCATGGTAGCCCGCATGGTCTTCATGCTTTGTGTCGAGGTTGATTTTGACGAGCACGGGGAAATCCTCGCCGCATTTTTCGTGGATGCCCTCGATGATTTCGCGCACGATGCGGAAGCGGTTCTCGGCGCTGCCGCCATACGCGTCCGTACGCTCGTTGAACGTCGGGTCGAGGAAGCGCGAGAGCAGATACGAGTGCGCGGCATGGAGCTGGACGCCGTCGACGCCCGCATACTTGAGCCGAGCGGCGGCCAGCACGAAGTTCGATTCGATGCGATGAATCTCGTCCACCGTCAGCTCGCGCGCATGGCGGTTCTTCTTGAGGTCGCGCGCTGTGACATCCGCGAGGTCGTCAACGCCGATGGCGCGCGGCCCGGCATGGGAAATCTGCGGCACGAATTTCGCGCCCTCAGCGTGCGCGAGCTCGACAGCCTTGCGGAACTGGTCGATGTAGCTGTCATCGAAGATGTTGACCTGCTGCTTGTTCGCGCGGCCGAGCGAATCGACGCAGCAGTGGCCCGTGATGATGAGGCCGACGCCGTTCTTTGCGAGCGTCTCGTACATCGCGTATTCCTCATCCGTCATGCGGCCGTCTTCCGATGGCAGGAAGCTGTGCGTGGCCGAGCGGATGATGCGGTTCTTGAGGGTGAGGTGCGGAAGCTCCAATGGTTGTTCGATGGGGCTCATGAAACGTGCTCCTTTCAAAATAACTTGCAATTTGTCCGTTTTTATGATTGCGTATGAAGAAAGCTCCCGAGATTGGGAGCTAGTATATCACTTGTCGTTTCAGCGGTCAACGCGCTGGATGTCAGCGCCGAGGCCGACGAGCTTGCCGACGAGGTCGTCGTAGCCGCGGTCGATGTGGTGGATGTAGCCGACCTGCGTCTCGCCTTCGGCGACGAGGCCCGCGAGCACCATCGCAGCACCGGCGCGGAGGTCGGTCGCCTTGACCTGGCAGCCCGTGAGCTTGTCGACGCCCTCGACGACGGACGTGCGGCCGTCGATGCGGATGTTCGCGCCCATGCGCTTGAGCTCGTCCACATGCATGAAGCGATTCTCAAAGACCGTCTCCGTCACGCAGCCCGTGCCCTCGGAAACCGTCAGCATGGCCATGAACTGCGCCTGCATGTCCGTCGGGAAGCCCGGATACGGCATCGTCTTGATGTCGACGGCCTTCGTCTTCTTGTCGCAGCGCACACGGATACCGTCGACGTCTTCTTCAATCGTGACGCCGGCTTCCTTGAGCTTTGCGATGACGGGCTTCAGATGCTCGCTGATGGCGTTTTCGACATAGATGTCCCCCTGCGTCATGGCAGCGGCGACCATGTACGTCCCGGCCTCGATGCGGTCGGGGATGATGGTGTAATCGCGGCCGACGAGCTTCGGCGCGCCATCAATCTTGATGACGTTCGTGCCCGCACCGCGGATTTTCGCACCCATGACGTTGAGATAATTCGCGAGGTCGACGATTTCCGGCTCCTGCGCCGGGTTTTCGAGGATGGTCTGCCCCTCGGCCATCGAAGCGGCCATAAGGATGTTCTCCGTCGCGCCGACACTCGGGAAATCGAGGTAGATGCGCGTACCCTTGAGGCCTTCTGGCGCCGATGCCTCGATGAAGCCGTGACCGATTTCAATCTTCGCGCCGAGAGCCTCGAATCCCTTGAGGTGCAGGTCGATGGGGCGCGTGCCGATGGCGCAGCCGCCCGGCAGCGAAATCTTCGCCTTGCCGCACCGCGCGAGCAGCGGCCCCATGATGAGGAACGAAGCGCGCATCTTGCGCACGAGGTCATACGGCGCCTCGCAGCTGCCGATGCGCCGGGCATCGACGCGGAGCTGATGCTTCTCTGCATCGAACACGGCCTCGACGCCGAGGCGGTTCAGCACTTCGGTGATCGTCGTGACGTCTTCGAGCGCCGGCACCTCGTCGAGCAAGCTCACCGTGTCCTGTCCCAGGAGCGTCGCCGCGATGATCGGCAGCACGGCATTCTTCGCCCCGCTGATTTTCACGCGCCCCTCGAGCCTGCGGCCGCCATGTATAATCAACTTTTCCATTTGAAGTCGTTGTTCCCCCTAAAAAACTGAAGCAATCTATCCTATCTTATCATTTGCTTCGTGCTTTCGCAAGACCTCTGCGTCCTTTCGCTGCAATCCTGCGAAAAACGGGCCGCCAGGCCTACTCCGCACGATGGTCGACATGGAGCGTCGTGTGGATGGCGTTGTCGATGATGTACTTCGTCTCGAACTTCGACTGTCCTGGCGTCTGGGGTTTCGTTTCGTCTGGAAGGAGCGTGATCTTGTGCTGCTTCTTTTCCGCTTCAGCCGCGCGCTTCGCGGCGGCTGCTGTCTCGCGCATGAGGCGCTTCTGCTCGCGGGCCGAGAGCGGCTGCGCCGATGCGCCCGGCGCGATGATGATTTCGTTGTTGCGGCCCGTTTCCGAAAGCGACCTCAGGCGGTCCGCCGTCGTCTGCGTCTTGCTGTCGTCCTGCACCGTGGCGCCCGTCGTCTGCTGCAGGAGCATCAGCGGCGTCACGGGCACCATGCCGCCGCCGCGCACGTCGAGGCTCAGCACGCCGTCACGCTGCGCCTTCGGCACCGTGTAGGGGATGGAGAGCGTCTCTTTCGCGCCGCGATACGGCTTGATGGTCGTCTGGATGTTCACGGTCTCGCCCGGGCGCACCGTTGTCTTCGACGGGATGGCAGAGACGAGCGATGCCGTCTTGCGGCCCGGCGCGACATCGACATCGACCTGGACGTCGATGATGTCGGCTTCCTTGTCCGTATCGGAGCAGATGACGCCCATCGTCTGCATGAGTTCGCCGATGGCGACCTGGCCGACATCCGTCGTGTTGTAGAACATGTTCTTGCGGTCGAACACGCCCTTCTGCGCGACGTTCGTGCGAATCTTGAACCCGAGCGTCGCCGTGCTCTCGCCAAGCGTGTCGCTCGTCTTCGAAACGGCTGCATAGGCGAGCCCCGCCGTGAGCTGCGGCAGGTAGTCTTCGTCATAAGCGATGCGCACGGCATATGTCGTGTCGCGGCCGAGCGCCTCGTCTTTCACGCGAATCTTCATCGGCACGACGGACGGGAACTCGCCGATGCGTCCCGCGATGCCCGTCTCACGGTCCTGGCTGATGCGGCCGATGATGTCGCCGACATTCGCAATCTTCATGCCGTTGCTCTGACCGGCAATCGTGCCGACGACCGTCGCATCCGTCATGAAATAATTGACATTGCCCTTGTGCAGGAACGGATGGCCGAACGCGAGGATGCGGTCGCCATCCGTCGCCGTGACCGTGCCCGTCGCGCCGACCAGGAAGTCGCCGCAGACGATGGCAACGCCGACAGCGCTGCCAGGCTCCAGCCAGGCATCATAGCGCGTGCCAGGGGTGCTTGCCCCGCCAATCGACGTGAGCTGCGTCGTCTCGGGCAGGCCGAGCGTATCGTGGAGAAACTTCATGCCCGGTGCCGTGAAGCCCGAGACGAAGAGCTTCGTCTTCGGCTGATATTCCGGCGTATCGAGATGGAACTTGCCGAACGCATTGACATCTGCCGACTGCGGCAGCGAGGCGATGGCGTCCTCGAACGCCTCGACGGCATGGATGCGCTCGGATTCCTTGGCCTCTTCGGCCGCTTCTTCGCGCGCTTCCTCGGCCGCTTCTTCTGCTGCCTTGCCGTCTTTCTCCGCAGCCTTCTTCTTGTCCTTTTCCGCCTGCGCCTTCTTGGCCTTTTCCTTGTCAGCCGCATACTTCTTGAGGTCGAACGTCTGGATGTGCGTCTTGTTCTTCGTATCCGGCATCGACCAGAGCGGCAGCATGTTCTCAATCGGCGTGATGAAGAATGTATAGGGCGTCATTTCCTTGAGGCCGGCCGCGACGGCGCCGACGAGCTTGCCGTCGACGTAGACGGGACTTCCGCTCATGCCCTGCAGGATGCCGCCCGCCGCCTCGACGACGGGGCCGGAGGCCTTCGCCATGATCATCGGCGTCGAGCCTTTGCCGTTATCGACCGTGCCGATGATGTCCACCTGGAAATCGCGAATCTCGCCCGTATGATCGACGACCGTGTAGGCCGTGCCTTCCATGCCCGGCGTGATCTCGCTT
>ONJV01000191.1 GCA_900318215.1 uncultured Veillonellaceae bacterium | reverse complement strand
AACCATCATCGGCATCGCAGGCGGAACGGGCTCGGGAAAATCGACCTTCACGAACCGGCTCAAAGATTATTTCGGCGACCGCATCACGGTCATGTATCACGACAACTACTATCGGCCGCATGACGATCTCCCATTCGAGGACCGTCAGAAAATCAATTACGACCATCCGGACTCTCTCGAAACCGATCTCCTGATCGAGCACCTCAAGGCGCTGCGTGAAGGCAAGGCCATCGAGTGCCCGACGTATGACTTTGCGCATCATACGCGCGCAAAAGAAATCGTCCGCGTCGAGCCGAGCCGCGTCATCATCGTCGAAGGCATCCTGATCCTGCAGGACGCGCGCTTGCGCGACCTCTTCGACATCAAGATCTTCGTCGAGGCGGACGCTGACGAGCGCATCCTGCGCCGTGTCACACGCGACATCAAAGAGCGCGGTCGCAGCCTCGAGAACATCATGGAGCAGTACCTGACGACCGTCAAGCCGATGCACTACCTCTACGTCGAGCCGACGAAGACTGTCGCCGACCTCATCCTCAACAGCGGCCTCAATGATGTGGCGTTCGACATCATGAAGACGAAGATTGAAGCGTTGCTGGAAGAATAAATTTGTGCCCCCTCGGAGAGGGGGCCTTTTGTTGTGCGTTGGATGCGCGTTTTTTATATAACAAAAGCGGCTATCGCATTTCTGCAATAGCCGTGATTTTCAAATGGCAGGGGCAGCAGGACTCGAACCTACGCATGCGGGATTCAGAATCCCGTGCCTTACCAACTTGGCGATGCCCCTATGTCGTATCGACAAGAAATAGTATAACGGCTGAAACGTTCAATGTCAAGGAAAAATTCGGATTTCTGCAAAATTATTTTGCGAGTGCGAAGTACGGCTCGGTTTCGAGATAGATTTCAAACGTCCGCGGCCACGGGAAGCTCGTGTCGATGCGCAGGTCGTAGATGGTGAGCTCTTCGCCCGTCTGCGGGACGGGGAACGGGGCACGCAGGCTCTTCGAGTGTTTGTAGAGGATGGTCTGGAGCTGGAGCTTTTTCTGGAGCATGGCCGTCGCCCAGCGGTGGTTGTGCTCCAGGTCGAGGTCGGAGGTATTGCGGTAGCCGGCTTTCTTCAGCGCGTGGTTGATGGAATCAATGTCGGCTTTGAGATAGAAGTAGTCTTCGAGAACGCGGTTCTGGAGGAAGCGGGCGCTCTCGGCGGCGACGGCACGGGCTTCGTCCGCATCGAGCGGCTGGGCCGCGGCAGCTTCGCGGATGGCCGCGGCGGAAAGCGCTGTGCCGATGGCGTTGCTCGTCGTGTTCCAGCCCGCATAGGCGGCAAGGCGCGTGACGGGGAAGTCACGGCCCAGGAGCAGTGGCAGCAGCGGCTCGGCGGCGTCGAAATGCTTGCTGAGATCGACAAGCGCGACAGGCGTGCCCGTTTTGTCTGGCGATGCGACGCAGGCTGTGAGGAAGTCCGCGGCGGCCTGCCGCGTGTCCATCGAGCCTTCGTCGCTGTCATTTGCCGAAAGGAAGAGCGTGAGGTCGGCGTCTTTGGGGGCGTCCGCGACAGTGCCGCCGAGCAGGCGGATTTTTTCTTCGGCGACCGTTTCGCAATCGACGGCCATGTAGGGCATGACGCGCGTCTTCGCTTTCGGGTCGGTCGCGGCGATGGCAACGCGCGGATGATAGCCCGCGCGCTCGCAGGCGTAGGCTGCGAGCAGCGTCTGCGCGATTTCGTCGGCACCGTGCGTGAGGAAGCACTGCTGTTCCGTGAGGCCGAGCTCTGCCATCGTCTGCTGGATGGTGGCTTTCTCGATGTTCGGGATGCCGTAGGGCTCGCCGTCGTCCTGCCCGAGCACAAGGCGCGTGAGCGTGCCGTCTTTCGTCAGTGCGACGAGCTTTTCGTTGAGTGCGGCGTTCTCGCGGAAATGGCCTTCGTACGTTGCGAGGCTTTGGTCGGAAATCTTGGCGCGCAGGCGCGCGAGCTCGTCTTCGTCCATCGCGAGGCCGGCGGCCTTGCGTCCGACAAGGCGCGAGTAGGCGATGAGGGCGCGGCGTTCGTCATAGCCGTCAATCGTGTCCTGCGGCGTGAGGCGCGGCAGGATGGAGAAGGCGTAGATGGGGACGCCCGGGTGCGCGGCGCGCAGGGCGCGCAGGTAATGGACGAGAGCGTCTTGCAGATCTTCCGGCGCCTGCTTTTCGCGCGCGGCGAGCAGGCCGCCATAGAGCAGCTGGTCGATGGAAAGGATGACGGCGTCGCCGGGCTGTACGGCCGCCATGAGCCAGTCCTGCATGGCCTTTGTGTCACCGGGCTGGGAATAGTAGTCCATACATTCTGCGGGCGGCGTCACGACGTCGAGTCCCGCGATACGACCAAGGTCGACGACGTGCTGTCGGCACGGCGGCCGGCTGTCAAGCGGCACGAGCACGACGCGCGAAGAAAGCGTGCGCACGGGTGATACGGGCGTGAGCGCAGCGGCAGGATGCAGGATGAAATGGTAGAAGGCGAGAGCTGCTGCAAGGACGAAGACGAGCAGCAGGGCGCGAAAAATTCGGTTCATGAGGCACCTTTCGGGTTTGCAAGTAAAAATCGTATCTGCTATAATAAAGATACAAGGAGACCGGCGGGTGAGAGCGCCGACTTCCTCGTTCGATTTCTAGTCGTAAGGAAAGTGGCACATCTGCAACGTGGCTCGCACCTCCTTACTCTGTGAAGAAGTCGTGGAGAATCTTCAAAATCGCTATTACGAGAGATAGCTTTTCAAAAGGACTCACACGATCATCTCCCTTCGCATCGAAGGGAAGCCAGCTCCGCCGGTTCCTTTCTAGGATACCACGGAGCCTCGAAACTTTCAAGCCTGCCGGTCTGGCAGGCTTTTTCTATGCATTGCCCGATTCTTTGCCTGAGAAAGCCAAAAGATTCTGAACAGAAAAATTTATGAAATCCTATTGACATATCGTCGCACTTCGTCTAGAATACGTATTGAACCGGTTCACTGAACCGATTCAAACAAAAGAATCATAAAGAACTCGATGAATCAAAATCGAAGGAGTGCATCAAATATGGCAGAACCGATGAAGGTCACGACTCAGCGCTACCGCCTCGGTTATCATCTCATGACGCCGGGTGGATGGATGAATGATCCGAACGGGTTTTCGTTCTTCAAGGGTTGGTATCACATCTTCTACCAGTTTTATCCGTACAAGGCCGAGTGGGGCCCCATGCATTGGGGCCATGCCCGCAGCCGCGACCTCATTCACTGGGAGACGCTTGGAGTAGCGCTCGCGCCAGACGCCGAGGAAAATGGCTGCTTTTCCGGCAGTGCCGTCGTCTATGATGACAAGCTCTGGCTCGTCTACACAGGCCACCACACGCCGAACGCACGCGATCCGGAAGACTTCTATCAGGACCAGCGTGTCGCCTGGAGCGAGGATGGCATCCACTTCACGAAGTACGGCGCGAACCCCGTGCTGACGAAGCCGGAGGACAACACAAAGCACTTTCGCGATCCGAAAGTCTGGCAGGACGGCAAGGATTTTTACATGGTGCTCGGCAGCCAGGGCCTCGACCACCTCGGCCGTGCGCTTGTCTACCGTTCGGAAAACCTCCTGTCGTGGCAGCTCGCCACCGAACTTAGCAAGGCGAAATCCAAGGAAACGGAAGGCTACATGTGGGAATGCCCGGATTTTTTCCATCTCGACGGGCAGGACGTGCTGCTGATGTCGCCGCAGGGCCTCGATCCGGACGGTGATCGCTTCCACAACATGAACCAGACGGGCTATCTGATGGGGCATGTCAATCCCGAGACGAAGCATCTCGAGCGGGGGGAGTTCGTGGAAATCGACCACGGTCATGACTTCTACGCGACGCAGACGATGATGGCACCGGACGGTCGCCGCATCATGATTGCTTGGATGAATGCCTGGGACTCGCCGATGTACGAAGTCGAGGACGGCTGGGCTGGTGCGCTGACTCTGCCGCGCGAGCTGCATGTGAAAAATGGTCGCATCTATCAGCAGCCGATTGCCGAGGTATGCCAGCTGCGTGAAAACGAACTGCTGCATGGCCCGCTCGAAGCGGAAAATGAGTATGCGCTCGGCCGCAAGGCAGAACTGCAGCTGACCTTTGAACGTCCGGCTGCTGGCCGACTGCTCCTGCTGACAGATGGGGAAAAGCACCTGCAGCTGAGCCTCGAGCCGGACACGCACCGCTTTGTCATCGACCGCAACACGGAAGACGGCGAGCGCGCGGCAAAGCTTTTGGACAGCGACGAGCTGAAGCTCCGGATCTTCCTAGACAAGAGCTCGGCAGAAATCTTCGTCAATGATGGCGAGCTCACTTTCACCGAACGCATCTACTGGCAGGGGGTTGTCAGCGTGCGCGTGCTCACGAGCGCCAAAAACCAGGCGCAGGCCTGGAATCTCGAGGACGAAGCAAATACATACTAAACCGTCATCACAGTTTCACACATATATCATGGGGATTTGACAAAAGGGGATTCATATCATGACAAATGCTTTAAAAAATGCACTTCACAACCCGTTCTACCGGACGAGTTCGCTGGAAATGCTCATGTTTTTCGCCGGGTGGGGCATCTGGTGGTCGTTCTTTCAGATCTGGCTGACGACGAAGCAGGGCTTTTCGGGCGCGCAGGTCGGCACGATTTATTCCTTTGGCTCCATCGTAACGTTCGTGCTC
>ONJV01000152.1 GCA_900318215.1 uncultured Veillonellaceae bacterium | reverse complement strand
GCGGCGCTGACGCTGTTTCTGAATGTCTTCCTGATTTTCTGCGCGGTGTCGCTCTACCTCTACTGGCAGGAGTTCCATACGAACTTCAACTTCATCGCGGTCGATTATCTCGTCTACACGCAGGAAATGCTGCAGCAGATTGTCCAGTCGTTTCCGCTCGAAATCATCCTGCCCGCGATTTTCGCGGTCGCGGCCGCGATGACCTGGGGGCAGTCACGCTGGCTGCCAACATCGTTCCCGTGGTCGTGGCGGCGCGCGCTGGCGCTCGTCTGCGTCCTCTTCGTGCTGCCTGCTGCCGTCGTGCGCGGCACGACGTCCGACTGGCGCACGCATCTGACGGAAAACCGCTACAACAATGAGCTCGCGGGCAATGGCCCGTATGAGTTCGTCCATGCGTTCTTCGCGAACGAGCTCGACTACCAGACGTTCTACCAGACAGCAGACAGCACGGCCGCCCGCGACCGCCTGCGCCAGATGCTGGCCGCGCCGAACGTCACGTTCGCCGATGACGAGACGACGCTGCGCGATGTGCACAACGAAAATGCACTGACGGGCAAAAAGCCGAATGTCGTCATCCTCACGGTCGAGAGCCTCAGCGCATCGTTCTGCGGGGCGTTCGGCGCCGAGGACAGCCTGACGCCATATCTCGACGACCTGACGAAGGATTCGTTCACGTTCTACAACATGTATGCAACGGGCACGCGCACGGTGCGCGGCCTCGAAGCCATCACGCTCGCCGTGCCGCCGACGCCGGGGCAGTCTATCCTGCGCCGCCCGGACAATGAAGACTTGAGCTCGCTCGGCGAGGCGTTCCGCCAGAACGGCTATGCGCGCGATTTCCTCTATGGCGGCTACGGTTATTTCGACAACATGAATGCATTCTTCGAGAGCAACGGCTACACCATCAAGGATCGCACGTCGATTCCGAGCGACGAAGTCATCCAGGAGACGGTCTGGGGCGTCGCTGATGAGACGCTGTTCACGCAGGTGCTGCGCTCTCTCGATGAGCACGCGGCATCAGGCGAGCCCGCGTTCCGCGTCGATGGCGAGCAGGGCACGCGCGAGGGCGCTGTGCTCTACACGGACTGGGCCATCCACGATTTCCTCGAGCGCGCGAAAGCAAAGCCGTGGTTTGAAAACACGGTCTTCGTCATCGTTGCTGACCATCAGGCAGGTGTCGCGGGCAAGTCGGCGCTGCCCGTCGACAAGTACCGCATCCCGTGCCTCGTCTATGCGCCGGGGCTCGTGGGGCCCGGCAGCACGGACCGCCTTGTGAGCCAGATGGATCTCGGCCCGACGCTTCTCGGCATGCTCGGCCTCTCGTATCGCACGAGCTGGCTCGGCCGCGACGCGTTCCAGACGCCGGAGAAAGACGACCGCGCCTTCATCAGCACGTACCAGAGCCTCGGCCTCGTCAAAGGCGACGACCTCGTCGTGCTGACGCCGGACAAGGCCGTCGCGGCAAGCCGCATCGACGACTGGGAGACGAGCGACTACACGAAGGAAGACGTGCCGACGAATCTCGGCAAAGAGGCCATCAGCTGGTATCAGGAGGCCAGCGACCTCTTCAAGAGCGGGCTGTTGAAGAATCGATAACACCCCCTTAGGCTCCCTCTCAGAGGGAGCTGTCGCCGTAGGCGACTGAGGGAGTCCCCTGTACGACAAATCTAAGCGCAGAAATCTATCTTCCGCGGGTGCGAAACCACCCTGTGGAAGATTTTTTCGTTCAAAAATAGTAAATAAACCTTTACTATTTTCCGTTTGCTTGCTAAACTATAGGAGTATCTTGGGCGAGGGAGGCGATGCGGTTGGTTCTGCGTTTCTTGGAAGCGCTCGGCGGCTTCGTGCTGCGGCGGTTCGAGTCGTTTGGCACGATCGTGCTGCTGTACGCCGAGACGATGCGGCAGCTCACGCACCGGCCGCGCATGCGGCACATCCTCGCGCAGATGTCGCACCTCGGCGTCGATTCGCTTGCCATCGTCTGCCTGACGCTGCTTTTTACGGGCGTCGTGCTGACGCTCCAGATGGCGCATGAGTTCATCAAGTACGGTGCGCAGAGCACGATTGGTGCGGTCATCGCCATCGCCATCGGGCGCGAGCTCGGGCCCGTGCTCGTCGGCGTCGTCTGCGCGGGCCGCGTCGGGGCTGCCATCACGGCGGAGATTTCGACGATGAAAGTCACGGAGCAGATTGACGCGCTCAGAGTCATGGCCGTGAATCCCGTCGACTACCTCATCGTGCCGCGCATGATCGCCTGCATGATTGTCGTGCCGATTCTGACGGTGTTCGGCGATTTCATCGGCGTCCTGGGCGGCTGGGTCGTGGCGGTCTATTATTCTGGCATCAGCTCGTACCTCTTCACGAATTCCCTCCATATGTACGTCGATGCCTACGACCTCACGGGCGGCCTCATCAAGGCCATCTTCTTCGGCAACGTTATCGCGGTGCTCGGCTGCTACTACGGCCTTCATTCGCCAGCTGGTGCCGAGGGCGTCGGCCATGCGACGACGCGCACGGTCGTCGCATCGATCATCGTGATCTTCATCTTGAACGCGCTTTTGACGCTTATCCTGTTTTAACAATGGAAGCAGAGTTTTTATGATAAGATTGATAGACGTGGGCAAGCGCTTCGATGAGAATTGGGCGCTCCGGCATGTGAACCTCGAAATCGAGGACGGCGAGACGCTCGCGATCATCGGCGGCTCGGGCTCTGGAAAGAGCACGCTGCTGCGGCTCCTGATTGGCCTCATCCGTCCGACGGAAGGCGAAATCTGGGTCGATGGCAAGGAAATCAGCCACATGACGGAGCGCGAGCTCAAGGACGTCCGCCTGCACATGGGCATGGTGTTCCAGTATTCGGCGCTGTTCGACTCGATGACGGTCGGCGACAATGTGGCGTTCGGACTGCGCGAGCACACAAAGCTCAAAGAGCCGGAAATCCAGAAGATCGTCCGCGAAAAGCTCTCGCTCGTCGGGCTCGAAGGCGTCGAGAACATGATGCCCGGCGAGCTCTCGGGCGGCATGAAGAAGCGCGTGAGCCTCGCGCGGGCCATCGCCATCGAGCCGGACATCATCTTTTACGATGAGCCGAGCTCGGGCCTCGACCCGATCATGACGGAAAAAATCGACGAGCTCATCATCCATACGCAGCGCGAGCTCCATGTGACGAGCGTCGTCGTGACGCATGATATGGCGAGCGCCTGCCGCATCTCCGACCGCATCGCCATGATTTACGAGGGCGAGCTCATCGCCGTCGATACGGCAGAGCGTTTTCAGGAGCTCCAGGATCCGCGCGTGCAGGCATTTTTCCGCACGCTGCGGACGACGAAGGGGGAAGGCGCATGAAGACAGAAGCGAAGGTCGGGGCTTTCACGGCCGCAGGCCTCGTGCTGCTCGTCGTGCTCGTGCTCGGCCTCTCCGGTTTCTCTCTGAAATCGGGGCGGGGCTACATGGTCTACGCGGGCTTTCATCAGGTCATCGGCCTCGAGAAGCAGGCGAAGGTCTGCCTCGCAGGTGTGCCAATCGGCGAGGTCACGGACATCTCGAATGATGGCGGCGGCGTCACGGTGGCGCTGCGCGTGCAGCCCGATGTGCGCATCCCCGAGGGCTCGCATGTGACCATCGGCACGCCGGGAGTCATGGGCGAGAAATTCGTCAACGTGCAGCCTGCTGAAGACCGCGGCCACTACATCGGCGACGGCGCCTATCTCATCGGCGACGACGAGCAGGGCATGGATTCCATGTTCGCTGGCATCAACGCCGTCGTCGGGCAGGCGCAGGAACTCCTCTCCAGCCTGAACAGCATCGCGGGCGACAAGGGCTTCCGCCAGTCCATCTTACAGATGACGGCGAACATGCGCGACATGACGGCGCACCTCTCGGGCCTCATGGCGCAGCTGGAGAGCATGGCGGCCGAAAACCGCGGCAACGTCAAGGCCATGACGGCGAACCTCGTGACGGTCACGGAATCCATGAACCGCACGATGGTGAACGTCGAGCACATGATGGCGAACATGAACAGCGTGCTCGGCGACCCGCAGACGGCCGAGAATGTCCGCGCGACGCTCGCGAACCTCAAGGACACGAGCGAGCGCGTGCAGCACATCGCCGAGAACCTCGAAGGCGTCGCGGGCGACCCGCAGACGGCCGAAGACCTGCGGCAGACGGTCAAAAATGCACGGTCCATCAGCGAGAAAGCAGGGAAAATGCTCGGCTCTGTCGAATCTATGGATGTAACGCCGAGCGTGGACTTCCTCTACAGCGGCGATGACAGCGACTGGAGCGCGAATGTGAACCTCCATGTGAATCGCGGCGACCGCACCATCGACCTCGGCGTCGATGACATCGGTGATGACAGCCTCTTCAACGCCCAGGTCGGCAAGCGTTTCGGTAGCGGGCGCTACGGCGTGCGCGGCGGCGTCGTCGCAGGCAAAATCGGGGCGGGCCTCGACCTCTATGCGGGCGACAAGTTCACGCTTTCGACGGACGCCTACGACCCCGACGACGTGAAGCTCCGCCTGCGCGCGGCCTACGACCTCGGCGGCGGCACGTCGCTCCTCGGCCAATGGAATGATGTAACAAACAAAGATGATGAACGGGCCGGATATTTCGGTGTCCGTCAGTCATTCTGATATAAATCCAATAAAAAGGAACAGAATGAACAGGAGGAACAACCCTTGAAGAAAAATCATCCTTTTTATAAAAAACTCACGGCCCTCGTGCTCGGCGGCCTCATGACGATGAGCGCGGGCACGGCGCTCGCGGCCGACACCGTCGATCTCGGCCTCGATGACAGCATCCAGATGGCGTTTGAGAACAACCGCACGCTGAAACAGTCGCTCGCGAATGTCGATTCCGCGCGCTGGAACCTCTCGTCCGCGCGCCGCAGCCAGGGGCCGACGCTCTCGTGGCAGGGCACGGCAAACCGCGTCGGCGGCAAATATTACCGCAACGCCGATTATGACAACATGTATGGCAACACGCTCTCGGCAGGCTACAACCTCGACACGAGCGGCAGCCTCAAGCATACGCGCGAGCGCGCTGCCTATGCGCTGAATGCGGCCGACCTCACGCTCGAGAACGCAAAGCAGACGATCAAATATCAGACGACATCGGCGTACTATCAGGTGCTCGAGTACCGCAATCTCGTCGAAGTCCAGCAGGAAGCTGTCGACGTGCTGCAGGAACATCTGAACAACGTCAATGCGCAGTTCCGCGTCGGCACGGTCGCGAAATCCGACGTGCTCTCTTCCGAAGTCCAGCTCGCAAATGCGCAGCAGAGCCTCGTGACGGTGCAGAACAACTACAACCTCGCGGTTGCCTCGCTCAACAACATCATCGGCCTGCCGACGGACACGCAGCTCAACATCAAGGATTCGCTGCAGTATACGCCGTATGACCTGAACCTCGACAACTGCACGGTCTACGCGCTCGACAACCGTCCGGACGGCATCGCGGCCGACTATGCGGTCGAGCAGGCGAAGCAGGCCGTCGAAATCGCGAAGGCCGGCCATCGTCCGACGGTCAATGCCTCGGTCGTGCGCTCGCTGACGGGCGACGACCCGTTTGACGAGGACATCACGGGCCAGTGGACGGCAGGCTTCACGGCGAACTGGAACCTCTTTGACAACGGCGTGACGCACGCGTCCGTCGAGCAGGCGAAAGCGAGCCTGCGTTCCTCGGAGGAATCGGCAGCTGCTACGAAGGAAGACATCCAGCTGAACGTGCGCCAGCAGTTCCTCTCGCTGCAGGCAGCGGAAAAGAACATCCAGACGACGTCGAAAGCTGTCGAGCAGGCAGAGGAAGATTACAAGATCGCGCAGGTCCGCTACAGTGCCGGTGTCGATACGAACCTCTCCGTCATGGATGCGCAGGAAAAGCTCACGAGCGCTCGCACGAACTACTACACGGCGCTCTACAACTACAACACGAGCAAGGCCGCGCTCGACAAGGCGATGGGTATCCCCATCGACATCGACGTGCCGCGCTATGTCGCTGCACAGCAGAATGGCGATTCGCCGAAGGAAGCGCTGAAGAATGCGCTGCTGCATGAAGAGCTCACGAAGGATGAGGAAAAGGCGCTGCGCGAAGTGAAACCGACCATCAAGATTGCGGCGGCCAAAGAAGCGGATGCGCAGAAGGCGGCAAATGCGCCGACGGCAGAGCAGAAGAAGGCGGCCAAGGAAGCTGAGAAAGCGGCAAAGAAGGAAGCGAAAGCCAAGGCAAAGGGAATCAAGGTCCTCTCGACACCACTTGACAACATCCAGCAGGCCTCAGAGCTTCTGGATAACGTGGACACGGCCATCTTTGACCATCTCACACCAGAAGACCTCAAGAAGGCGTCGAGGGCCCTGAACGCCATCATGGGTCGCGTCGAGGAGATTCGGTCGTTCGTCACGGCAGGCGGCAAGCGTGAGGCTTAGAGTCCAGCTGGGTGACAGCCCCCGTATCCACATCGAGGATGGTGGCGCGGAGTCTTTCCGCAGGTCGGCGCTCTGGAAGCTGAGGATGCCCGCGGTCAGGCGCAACGCGGTGGGCTTTGACGGAGACGCCATACTCCTTAAGCCGGACCTGTCGCGGGTCGAATGGAAGGCCGTCACCGAGTGCCTCGAGCGGCTGGCACCTCAGGCCTTCGAGCTCATATATAACCAGGCTGCAGAGGCGGCGACTTCCGGTCAGGACAGCCTTCTCGACGAGAAGTCTCGCGTGGGTCTCGCAGTGAAGGCGCACAGCGCGGAGGTCCTGCCCGAGTACCTCGAGTTCAAGCAGGTGGTCGACGATGCAATGGTCAGGCCCCTGAGGGAGC
>ONJV01000019.1 GCA_900318215.1 uncultured Veillonellaceae bacterium | reverse complement strand
CCCATTGGCTCGTCGGGTGCCTGGCGGACTTTCTTTTCGGCCGCCGCGAGCGCGGTGTCGCTGGCGTCTGGCGCTTTCGCGGCCGCCCAGAGGCGCAGGATGTCCTGCCCGTATGTCTTGCCCGGCACGGCCCAGATGCCGTTGAGCCCCGTCCAGCGCGTGACGCTGCCGTGGATGTCGGGACGGTTCTCTACGATGAGTGTGTAGCGCGGATCGACGATGGCCGTATGCGGGCGCTCCTTCGAGGCATAGGCGAGCAGGTGCTGGATGTGCGCGCGTACGCCGAGCTGCGGCGTCTGGAAAGCTGCGCCGCGCACGCCGCCGCCGGTCGTGCCGAGGCCGCAGAAATTGTTCTGGCTCGGCACGACATCGCCGCCATAGGCGAAGAAGCCTGTTTCCTTCAGCGCCTGGCAGAGCGCGATGTCGGGCCGGATGCCCTCGCGGCCGGCTTCTTCGTAGTAATAGCGCACGATGTCGGCGACGGTGCAGTTCAGCTTCGGGGTCGGGTTGCGCCGCGTGATGTAGGCGGCCATCTGCTCCTGCGTCGCCTCGGCCGCGCCGAAAATCGTGACAGTCTCAGGCGCCGCGTCCTCGGGCAGCAGCAGCTCGTCATACGCCGGCGTCAGCCGCCACGCTACGCCTTCGATGGCCTTCTTGTTGAGCTCGCCCAAGAGCTCCGCGCCAAAGTCGGGCCGCGCAATCGTGACGTTGCCTGCGATGGGGCGTTCGGCGATTTCGGAGACAGGCTTGACAGCGGATACAGGGGCAGGGAAAAAGGTGCTCACGCACATGAATGCCGCGAGCGGAAAAGAATAACGTTTTTTCACAAGGGTTGCACTCCTATCAAAGAAATCAGCTTGCATCTTTTTCAGCACTATCGTATAATGAACATAGAAAGAGGCATCGCCTGGCGACGCCCTCATAGATTTAACACGGTAAAACCGCCTCTACAAGTTTGCTGCACAGGAGAGGCGGTTATTTCTTTTTCGTTTCTACGAAAATCAACCAAAGGACGACGAGCGCCACAATCAATTGCTCCATAGGCGTTGCCCCCAATCCGAGGGCCAAGTTTTGCCGCCAAAACGATGCCTGCGTTTCTATCTTATCACAAATCGCGTCTTCTCTACAAGGGAAGGCGTTTCTTTTGTTGTGGACGTATTTTGGGGCATGTGATAGAATGCAAGGAAGAAGAAACAACAGGAAACAGGAAGGGAGCGTTTTTCATGGAAACTAAGACGAAGCTGCGCTGGGCGACGCTCGGCGTCGGGGTCATCGGTCATCAGCTCGCGGACGCGATGCAGGCGCTCGGCGGCAATCTTTATGCCGTCGGCAACCGCACGCATGAGAAGGCGGTCGCCTTTGCAAAGGAATATGGCATCGGCAAGGTCTACGACCATCCCGAGGATATGTTCGCCGACCCGGATGTGGACATCGTCTACATCTCGACGCCGCACAACACGCATATAAAGTACCTGCGGCAGGCGCTCGCGGCGGGCAAACATGTGCTCTGCGAGA
This sequence comes from uncultured Veillonellaceae bacterium, assembly GCA_900318215.1. Lineage (GTDB taxonomy): Bacteria > Bacillota > Negativicutes > Selenomonadales > Selenomonadaceae > Selenomonas_C. Next base: position 15,909 of record ONJV01000019.1, on the reverse strand, counting down.
AATCCATCACGCTGAACAGCGCCGAGCTCGAAGAGGCCGTGAAACTCGCTGAGGCGCATCATGTCGTGCTCGCCGAGGCACAGACCATCTACCACATGCCGATCTACCGCAAGCTCGCCGAGGCGATGGCCGAGGGCAAGTTCGGGCCGCTCAACGTCATCACGATGAATTTCGGCAGTTACAAAGACTACAATATGAAGAACCGCTTCTTCAATCGCAACCTCGCGGGCGGCGCCATGCTCGACATCGGCGTCTATGCGCTCTCGTTCGTGCGCTGGTTCATGAGCTCGTGCCCAAACGAACTCCTCACGCAGGTGAAATACGCCGAGACCGGCGTTGACGAGCAGGCGAGCCTGCTGCTCAAAAACAAGGAAGAGCAGATGGCAACCGTCATGCTCTCGCTCCATTCGAAGCAGCCAAAGCGCGGCACGCTTTCGTTCGACAAGGCGTATGTCGAGCTCTTTGAATATCCGCGCGGCGACAAGGCCGTCATCACTTGGACGGAAGACGGCCGCAAGGAAGAGGTCCTCGCGGGCAGCACGGCCGAAGCGCTCCAGTACGAAGTGCTCGACATGGAAAAGGCCGTGGCGGGCGACCCGTCCGTCATGCACCTCGACTACACGCGCGACGTCATGAAGCTCATGACGCAGGCGCGGGAGATCTGGGGCATGAAGTACCCGGAGGAAGAAGCATGATCTATGTCGTCCCAGTGCAGGGGCCGATTCTCACGAATTCGTATCTTTATGCGGACGATGCGACGCAGCATGCGTTCGTCATCGACCCCGGGTTCGAGCCGGAGCGCATCGTCGCGGCCGTGCGCGATAAGGGGCTGACGGTGGAGCGCGTGCTCGTGACGCACGGCCATTTCGACCATATCGGCGCGGCGCGCGACGTCGCGCAGACGCTCGGCGTGCCGATTTGCGCGGGCGAGCGCAGCCGCAAATATTTCGGAGACCCTGAATACAATCTCTCGCGCCAGTTCTTCCCGCCCGACGGCTTCACGATTCCCGAAGACGAGGTCACGTTCCTCGCGGACGATGCGGTGATTTCGCTGGCAGAGGGCAGTCTCGCGCTGCGCCTCGTCCCGACGCCGGGGCATACGGAGGACGGCGTGATGTATGTCGCAGAGACGGAGCCGCATCTCGCGTTCGTCGGCGATACGATCTTCCGCGCGAGCTACGGCGCGACGCATTTCCCCGGCGGCGACGAGCGGACGCTGCTCGCGAGCATCCAGGAGCGCATCCTCACGCTGCCCGACGATACGTATCTGCTGTCAGGCCACAGCGAGCCGACGACCGTCGGCGAGGAAAAGGGGCGGAGCTGGTATCAGTAAGAAGGGTTTGCGCCAAACGGCGTTTTCTAGTATCATAGACCTCGACGGTACGCATGGAATCGGTGCGACTGTACGAAGGAGGTCTATCAAAAATGAACAAACATTGGTCCCCATATGCAAAATACCGGCAAGTACGGAAGGAAGCGAAGGCGACGGGCGGGCTGCTCGTGCTTTTGATTCTCTTCTGGTGCTTTGCCGGTTTTGGTCTGTCTGGCGTGGATGTGGAGATGTTCGGCCTGCCGCTCTGGGCGGTGATGGGGTCGGTCGGCGTCTGGGCGTTTGCCATCATCGGCGTCTCTTTGCTCGTGCGCGGCGTGTTCCGCGATATGCCGCTTAATGAATCGGACGATGATGCGGCGGAAGGGGGCGACCGCGCATGACGGCGATTCCGCAGACGGGTGGCAATCTCTTTGCGCTCGTGCCTCTCCTGCTCTTCATGGCGTTCATGGTGGCCATCGGCTTCTGGGTTCGGTCGCGCGCGGAGCGCGGTGATTTTGTCTCGCAGTATTTCATCGGCAACCGCAAGCTTGGCGGCTTCGTGCTCGCGATGACGACGGTCGCGACGTACAGTTCGGTTTCGTCGTTCGTCGGCGGCCCGGGCATGGCGTGGAAGATCGGCTTCGGCTGGATCTACATGGCGGTCGTGCAGGTCACGGCCATCTTTCTCGTGCTCGGCATTTTCGGCAAGCGCGTCGCGCTGCTGTCGCGGCGGTTCCATGCCGTGACGGTTGTGGACATCATCCGCGAGCGGTTTGAGTCGAACGGCCTTGCGGCGCTCGCGGCGTTCATCATCGTGCTGTTCTTCTGCGGGACGATGACGGCGCAGTTCGTCGGCGGCGCGCGGCTGTTCGCGGCGGCGACGGGGTACAGCTACGAAATGGGGCTGCTGCTGTTCGGCCTCGTCGTCGTGCTCTACACGAGCATCGGCGGCTTCCGCGCCGTGGCGCTCACCGATACGTGCTGTGCGATCATGATGATGATCGGCATCGTGCTGCTGCTCTACTACGTGCTCGATGCGGGCGGCGGCTACACGGCCATCATGGGCAACCTGCATGCGGACCATCCCGAGCTTTTCGACCCACTGTCGGCCGGGCACATGCCGGTCGGGCTCTATCTCACGCAGTGGATTCTCGTCGGCATCTGCACGATTGCGCTGCCGCAGTCGGTCGTGCGCGGCATCAGCTACAAGGACACGCGGAGCCTGCATCGCGCGATGCTCATCGGCACGGTGGTCGTCGGCTTCATGAACATCGGCGTGAATTTCACGGGCATCCTCGCGCACGGCGTGCTGACGCAGCCCGAGAGCGCGTACGGCAGCGTGGACAACATCATCCCGCTGACGATTGCGCAGGCCATCCCGCAGGAACTCGTCGGCCTCGCCATCATCGGGCCGCTCGCGGCGTCGATTTCGACGATTTCGGGCCTGCTGATTGTCGCGTCGTCGGCCATCGTCAAAGATGTCTACCTGCACAGCAAGCTCGCAAAGAGCGAGAGCGTGCCCGACGCGCGGCTCCGCCGCCTCTCGGTCGTCACGACGGCCGTCATCGGCGTCATCGTCTTCGTCATCGCCATGACGCCGCCGAGCCTCATCTGGATCATCAATATGTTCGCGTTCGGCGGGCTCGAGACAGCGTTCTTCTGGACGCTGCTGCTGGGCCTCTACTGGAAGCGCGCGAACCGCGCAGGCGCCATCCTCTCGATGGCGGGCGGCACGATTGCCTACTGCGCGACGCAGGCCATGGGCTTCAAGGTCATGGGGCTGCACCAGATCACGATTGGCATCACCGTGTCGCTCGTGCTGTTCCTCGTCGGTTCGTACATCGGGAAGCCGAGCGGGAAGAAGGTACTGGATGTGTTCTTCCCGGAGCGGTGACACGTTTTTGCACAATATGTTTGCACAAGAAAAGACCTACCTGCATTGAGGTAGGTCTTTTGTGGTCTCATCAGATATGTGCGAGGCTGTTCGCTTCTTCGATGACCTGATGCGCGAGGTCGATGGCTTCGCCCGAGACGCGCATGCACTTGTCGGGGTTGTGGAAGCCATTGCCGTTCTCGGCCGCAATCCAATCCCAATAGAACTGGGCTTCGCGGAGCTTGAGCTTCGTGGCGGCGAGCTGCTCTTCCGTCGCGCCAGCGTCGATGGCTGCCTTGACGGCGAGGTTCGCTTTCGCGACGGTCTGACCAGCGATGCGCTGCAGACGGAAGTTGTTGTCATGAATCTTCTTGACGCGGTTCGTCAGCGTCTCGGCGCTTTCATCATGGCACTTCTGGCAGGATTCCTGCGGGGTCTTCAAAGGACTCGTCATCCAGTGCGACGTGTACTTCTTGCCGTCCTTGCGCATGTACGGCATATGGCAGTCGACGCAGGTGACGCCGTTTTCGGCATGGACGCTCGTGGCCCAGATTTCGAAGTCCGGATGCTGCGCTTTGAGCATCATGGTCTGGGAATCCGGATGCTTCCAGTCGCCCTTGAAATCGCCAGCCTGGCCGCTCTGGTAGAACTGGAACTCGTCTTCCGGTTCGAGGCCGTTGTCCCACGGATGGTCGACGCGGCCGTCTTCGGCTTTGAAGTAATATTCGTTGTGGCACTGTGCGCAGACATAGGCGCGCTTGTCGTTGTGCGAGGCGTTGTTCACGTCGATGCCGCGGCGGGCCATCGCAGCGACGAAGCCCTGCTGATAGACGCGGAGCTCCATGGTCTCCGGATCATGGCAGCTCGAGCAGCCGAACCACTGGTCGTCTTCGATGGGCGCCATGACTTCGTCAATCGGCTTCGAGGCGTATGCCCAGCCGCTCTGCTTGTAGTAGACGTCGTACATGTACGAGCCTTTGCACGTGATGCAGCTGCCTTTCTGGCCCGGCAGGCGCTTCGTGCTCTTGAAGTCCTCGCCCGCATAGGTATGGCCGCGCGCGACGTCATACTGCAGCGAGAATTTGTAGCCCTTGAAGTTTTCGAGGATTTCGGGCTCGATGTCGAAATAGGAATTGCCGCCCATGCTGCCGCCGTAGCCGGTCGGGGACGGGTCGGTCTCGTTGTTCTTCATGTAGGACTGGTATTCCAAGGGATACGCGTCCTTGTAGGCTTCTTTGCCGAGCTGCTTGTCCGCCGGGATCTTGGCGAGCTTGACGCTGTCGTCGTTCGGCGCGGCGCCGATGCGCACGGCGACGAACCCGAAGAAGACGAGGCAGACGGCTGCGAGCCCTGCGATGATTTTCTGGAGCTTACTCAACTTTGATCCCTCCTTCGAGGTGGTTCGTTCCGTGGGCGATGCGGCTATGGCACTTCAGGCAGTCGCCGCCGGAGTCAAAGTCTTTGCCGATGTCCGCATGGACGTTATCCATCGTGGGCTCGTGGCAGCGCACGCAGTTCGCATTGACGGTATCCCAGCCGTCCTTGGAAATCTTGATGTGCGCCGGATAGTCGCGGAGGACTTCATGGTACGTATCGACCATGCCGGTCCGCCCTTTCTCCACGAGGTAGATGGCGACGTTCTGATGCGGCAGGTGGCAGTCTGCGCACTCGAGCTGGCTGTGCGCCGAGTCGGCAAATGTCCAGGCTTCGTGCTTCATGGAGTGGCACGAGCCGCAGAAATCTGGTGAGCCCGAGACGCTCATCATGGCGCTGCCGACGCCGAACGTGCAGATGCCGATGGCAAATCCGCCCGCGAGGCACAGGAGCGTGTGCTTCTGGATGAGGTTTCGAAGTTCCACGTCCGCTTCCCTCCCTTCCCTAAGATGGCACTTGGCGCTTTAGCGGTTCGTGCCATCTTAGCTATTTGCCGGAAGGCAAATAGCTTCCTTTCCTCTTTTCGCGTTTCATCATGGGTGATGCCATGATTTAGTTTGATTATAGCAGGACTTCGGCTTGTTCGTCGTTGCAGTGGCAACTTGTTTTCAGAAAATTTTCATAGATTTTGGGGTGGGGAGGGGGGCACGCGGAGGAAATGCGTGCGCGAGACACGAAAAGACTGCCCTGCGAATCCCGGCATGTGACGGCATGCTGCGGCGTGCAATTTGCTACGCCGTGCGGCCGTCCCACGAACGGGATTCGCATGGGCAGTCTTTTTGGTGTCCGAAGAAGGGATGAATTTCGCGTGCAGGAGAGAGGGGAGGGAGGAGTTTGTGTGCAGGGGCGGGAGAGACATGCACAAACTTTAGCCCCCCTCTCAGAGGGGGGAAGGGCCGCGGAAGCGGCGGGGGGAGTGTCGGAGGTAGGGCGTGGCAGAAAAACGAAAGGCATCTGCGGAGGAAGAACCGCTGCTTCCTTCACAGATGCCTTTCGTTTGTATGAGATGATGTCCTACCTTCGACACTCCTTCAGTCTCGCTTTGCTCGACAGCTCCCTCTGAGAGGGAGCCTGGCGGGGAGAAACGTTCGGCAATCAAAAAATATAATCGTAGTGAAGAACCAAATCATTCCTCTTTCATTGCAACAAACCCTCCAATTACGACGAGCCCCGCTCCGACGAACAGCACCCAGATCCACGGCTTCGTGCTGAACTGCAGCCGCACGGGCTGGGATTCGAGTTCTTCTATCGACGGGAGGAGTTCGAGGCGGATGGCGCCCTGGTCGCTGGAGACGCCGGTCAGACGGAGGCGCTTTCGGCCGTCCATGACGGAGACGGGCTCGCTCTTGCCGCCGGTGTCGGTCGCGAGGATGACGGGGGCGGCGTGCTCGACGGTTTCGCCGTCCGTGATGGCGACGTCGGCCGTCACGCGCAGGTGGTCGCCTTCGGGCTCCATCGTGACGTCTTCGTAGCGGTAGGCGAAGAGGTCGTCCATCTGCATCTTGCCGCGCTTCAGGAGGATTTCTTCGCGCGCGTCTTCGGGCGGCGTCGGGGCGAGGTAGAGGTCGCCGGTTACCCCGCGCAGGATGGCGGGCTCGCGGGCGGCGTCTTCGCCGCTGGGCTTGAGCTTTGTCATAGCGGCGGCGCGATTGCCGTCGACGGTGTAGACATAGGCTTTCGATGAGCCGTCCATCTCGAACTGCTGGCCTTCGAACGTGACTTCATGGCCGGCAATCGTCTGCGTCTCGCCCGGGGCGAGCGTGACTGTCTCGCTCGTGCCGCTCGCGCTCGTGACGATGGCGAGCAGGGCGAGCAGCGTGCCGATGTGGGCGAGCCAGGCGCCGCGGTGCTGGATCCAGCGCTTGGCGAAAGCGTAGAGCATCAGCGCAGCGAGGATGGCGGCGAGCGGCGCCGTCGTTTTTGTATAGAAGCTTGTATCGACGGCGGCGGGCTTGCCCATGAGCTGCGTGAGAAGAGGCATGGACATGCCGACGAAGACGATGGCGGCGACGAAGACGAGCAGCAGCATGCCGAGCAGCACGAAGAACGGGCGGCTCGCGTGGCTGTCGTACATCGGCGTCTGCGGCAGGCTGTCCGCGCGGACGAAGAGCAGCGCGAGCCCCGCGAGCACGACGATGCCATTGACGACGGCGAGCGTGAGGCCGATGCTCGTGCCCGCGAACGAATGGACGGAGAAGTCGCCTAAAATGCCGCTTCGCGTCAGGAACGTGCCGTAGAGCACGAACGCGTACGTAAAGAGCGCGGCGAGGTGCGTGACGGGCAGGACGCCCGGCCGCGTGCGGGCCATCGCGAGCAGGTGCAGCAGCGCGCAGGCGAGCAGCCACGGGACGAGCGAGGAGCTCTCCACGGGGTCCCAGCCCCAGAAACCGCTCCAGCCGAGCACTTTGTACGCCCAGTAAGCGCCGATGAAGATGCCCGCGCCGAGGAAGCTCCAGGCGACGAGCGTAAAGCTTCGCGCCGTGCTGAGCCAGCTGGCGGCCGGCGTGCGCGTCAAAAGAGCGCCTGCCGAGCAGGCGAGCGGCACGGCGAGCAGCGCATAGCCGAGGAACAGGATCGGCGGATGAATCGCCATCCACGGGTCCATGAGCAGGGGATTCATGCCCGCGCCATCGGCCGGGATGGCCTCTGCGAGCTCGAACGGGCTCTTTGCGAGTGTCAGCATGGCCAGCACGGCCTCGAGCAGCAGGAAGATGGCGAGCGTGGCATCTTTCATGGAGCCGCTGTCATTTGTGCGGGCGCGGCTCCAGCGCAAGAGCACGAGCGAGGCCGCCGCGTGGAATGCGAGCCAGAGCAGGAACGAGCCCTGCTGACCCGCCCAGAACGCCGAGACTTTATAGAGCAGCGGCAGGCTCTTCGACGAGTAGCCCATGACATAGGCGACTTCGAAATGGTTGCCGAGGAACAGTGCAAAGAGCACGGCGGCGGAGCCGAGGGCGGCGAGCGCCGCGAGCAGGGCAGCGAGGCGCGAAATCCTGCGCCAGCGGTCACCGCCGATGGCCGCGAGGCACGAGAGCAGCGCCGTGCCGAGCGAGAGGGCGAGCAGCAGTTCGCCGCAGGTCGGGAGTGCAGACGTCATCCGGCATCCCTCTTTTCTTTTTCATATTTCGACGGGCACTTGATCAGGAGCTTGTCGGCTTGGAACGCTGTGCCGTCATAGTGGCCGATGGCGACGATGTGGTGCGCTTGGTCGAACTGGTCGGGCTTCTGCCCGTGGTAGCGGACTTCCATCATTTTGCCGTCCGCTTCGTCCTCGAGCGTGAAGACGAAAACGTCGCCGTCCATCGCCGGAGCGGGCGCGGATTTCGCGAGCAGGCCCTTGACCTGGACGTTCGACTTCGAGGATTCGGCCTCGGCGATGCCGACATACGGCGTCACGGAATCCATGAAGCTGTAGCCGACATAGCCCAGAAATGCGAGCGCGATAATGACAAATAATATTTTTCGGTTCATGATGCTGCTCCTTTCCGCAAGAGGGCGAGGTAGATGAGCGTGACGTCCGCGAGCGCGAGCAGCAGCACGAGGAGCATGACGGGCTCCATGTCCACATGGCCGACTGCATTCAGCACGGGCTCGGGATGCAGGGAGAAATAGAAGCGCGGGATGACGAAGACGAGGAACGGCACGGCGAGGAATGAGAACAGCGCGTAGACGGCCGAGACGCGGGCGCGGCGTTCGGGGTCGGCCGTGACGGAGCGCAGTGCGAGATACGCCGCATAGATCAGCAGCAGGCAGAGAATCGTCGTCTGCCGCGGATCCCAGTTCCAGAACGCGCCCCAGGTCAGCCGCGAGAAAATCGCGCCCGTGACCGTCGCGACGGCCGTGAAGGCCAGGCCGAGCGCGGCCGAGCGGGCCGAGAGATGGTCGGCACGGGCGACGGCGGCAGGTGCGGCTGCACCATCATGCCCGCCGCGCAATACGCGCCACGCATAGACGGCCGCGACGAGGAACGCCAGCACGCCAATCCAGGCGCACGGGATGTGGATGAAGATGATGCGCACGTAGTTCCCGAGGCCTTCGGCGGGAGGGATGACGAAGAAGACGAGAAGGAGCACAATGAGCGTGAAAATAGTAATGATGGGAGTTAGACGTTTCATAAAATTTTTCCTGTTATAAATTTAGTCCTCATACCACAGTGCATCGAACAGCAGTGACGACCCGACGAGCAGCAGGAGGTCGTAGAGCCCCATGCCGACGAGGAGCGACAGACCGGCTGGGCGTCCTCCGAGCGCGGCTTGCGTCAGGGAGACGGCGGGCAGGAAGACGGGCAGGATGACGGGGAGCAGCAGCACGGGCAGCAGCCCGCTTGCCGCGCGACCGCCGGAGCCTGCCGTGAGTGCCGAGAGCAGCGTCCCTGCCGCCGCGAGGCCCAAGAAGCCGAGCACGAGCGCGGCGAGGAGCAGCAGCGGCGCGGTGCATGTAGCGTCGAGCAGGACGAAGAACAGCGGCACGAGCACGACGGCGAGCAATAGGAGCATCAAAAGCGAGAACGCCGTCTTGCCATAGAGCACGGCCTGTCCCGCGCCGTAGACGCGAAGCGTCAGCAGCGTCCCCGCCGCCTCGTCGGCCGCAAACGTCCCGCCGAGTCCCATGGAGCTCGCAAAGAACAGCAGCGCCCAGAGCATCGCAGAAAGCGGGGCAGGCGCGAGCACCGTGCCGCCAAGCGCCATCGAAAGCGCGAGCAGCGCCGTGATGGAGAAGAGTGCCATGACGGCGAGAGAAGAACGGGAGCGCAGGGCTGTCATCAGTTCGCGGCGGAGGAGATGGAGGGGGGCAAAGGCAGTCGCTTTATCCAAGCCCCCCTCCCAGAGGGGGGAGGGCCGCGAAGCGGCAGGGGGAGTGTCGGAGGTAGGGCGTGAATTAATTCTCGATTTTGTAGTCGGAGGTTGTTGATTCGTACCTTCGACTACAAAATCGTTGATGAAGTTGGTTCCTACCTTCGACACTCCTTCAGTCAGCTTCGCTGACAGCTCCCTCTGAGAGGGAGCCTTAGGTTGCAGGATTGCTTCGTTGTGGGTAGTAACGTTTGCATCTCTGCCGAGTGTCAGAACTTCATCCGCCCACGCCGCTTCTCCCGCATCATTCGTCGCAATCAGCACAAGCGCCCCTCGCTCCGCCGCTGCCCTCGCTTCTCGCCGCACGGTTTCCCTTCCCGCCTCGTCGAGGTTCGCTCCCGGTTCGTCGAGGAGCCAGAGGTCGGCGTTGCTTGCGAGCAGGACGGCGAGGGCGAGGCGCTGGCGCTGGCCGGTCGAGCAGGTTTTGACGCGCTTTCGGGCGTCTTCGGGCGCGAGGCCGACACGCTCGCAGAGGGCGGCTTTTTCGTCATCCGTGAGCGTCCTGCCGCGCAGGCCCGCGAGGAAGTCGAGGTTTTCGAGCCCCGTGAGCTCGGGCGAGAGCGCGAGTTCCGGCGCGAGCAGGCCGAGATGGCGGCGCAGGTCGTCGCGTGTCAGCGGGGCATCTCCGGCTGTCACGACGACTCTCCCTTCCGACGGCCGCAGCAGATGCCCGGCGAGCCGCAGGAACGTCGATTTGCCGCTGCCGTTGCGCCCCGTGATGGCGACGATGCGGCCGCCTTCGAGCGTGCACGAGACGTTTTCGAGCACTGTATGATCGCCAAACGTCTTCGACACGCCCGTAAGCGTTACGGCGATGCGTCCGCTCATTTGTGCTCCTCCTCGAGCTGCGCATGGTCGAGACGCATCCACCCTTCGCCCGTCACGAGCAGGCCGTCATCCTCCATGGCGCGCACCTCGCGCGTCAGCGCGCTGCGGTTGCACGAGAGCTCCCGCGCGAACTGGAGGCGGCCCGGCACCGTGACCTCGTCCGTTTCCTGCTGCGCTTCGCGCTGCAAGAGGTACAGGATGATGCGTTCGCGCAGCGTCTTCTGCGAGAGCACTTCGATTTTCTGCGTCATGAGGTAGTTCTTGCGGCAGAACGATTCGAGCAGATTCTTCATCACGATGCCGTGGATGCGGCCGAGGCGCGTGCCCGCCGTAATCAGCGCACGCCAGGCGACCCAGAGCACGCGCGTCTCCGTGAGCGCGACGACGGATGCGATGCCCGGTGCGCCGAGAATGGCCGACGTGCTGCCGAGCAGGGCCCCGCGCTCAAGCAGGTGGCTCGATGATTCGTTCCCGAAGCGGTCCTCCGTCAGCACCTGGCCCCGCCCTTCGACGATGACGCCGAGCGAGCCGTTGTCCTCATAGGCGCGCAGGATGCGGTCGCCTTTCGCGTAGCGCTTCTCCCCCGCGCCCGTGGCGTGCAGGAAGCGTCGGATTTCATCGGCGGCGAGATCGCGGAAGAACGGCAGGTCGCTGAGTTCTTCATCTCTTGTCATAGATGCACCAGCCTTCTTTTGGAAAATGATGTTCGGCTTTTGTTCAATTTCATCTTCTTCATTATAGCAGGCGTCTATGGGAATCGCGGTTGCAATTGCAACATCCCGAAACCTTCCCAGAATGCTCAAAAATTTCCCTCAATGGATGGAGGATTTTTTCGCTTGTTCCTAGAATATACAAAAAAAGAAAGACAATGTGACTTGATTCATCATAAATGAGGGGGTATTTCTCTATGAAACTCAGCAACAAAGGCTTCGGTGCTTACGACATCCGCGGCGTGTATCCCGAGGACGTCAACGAAGAGCTCGCGTACCGCATCGGCCGCGTCTTCCCGGGCCTCTTCGACGCGAAGAAAGTCGCTGTCGGCCACGACATCCGCCTCTCGGGCCCGTCCATCCGCGACGCGCTCGTCAAAGGCCTCATGGAAGCGGGCTGCGACGTCATGGACATCGGCCAGTGCGGCACGGAGATGATCTACTTCACGACGGCACATTTCGGCCTCGATGGCGGCATCATGATTACGGCCAGCCACAACCCGAAAGAGTACAATGGCATGAAGTTCGTCCGCAAGGAGTCCCGTCCGATTTCGAGCGATACGGGCCTCAAGGACATCGAGAAAGCCGTCATGGAAGGCACGTTCGAGCCGAAGGCTGCGACGGGCAAAGTCGAGACGAAAGACGTCCTCGATGAGTATGTCGACCACATCCTCTCCTATGTCGATGTCTCGAAGCTCAAGCCGTTCAAGGTCGTCGCGAACACGGGCAACGGCGCGGCCGGCCCGATCATCAACGCGCTCGAGAAGAAGCTCCCGTTCGACCTCATCAAGGTCTACAACGAGCCGGACGGCAACTTCCCGAACGGCGTGCCGAACCCGATTCTGCAGGAGAACCGCGAGGCGACGGCGAAAGTCGTGCGCGAGCAGCATGCAGACGTCGGCGTGGCATGGGACGGCGACTTCGACCGCTGCTTCCTCTTTGACGAAAAAGGCGGCTTCATCGAGGGCTATTATATGGTAGGCTTCCTCGCGAAAGCGTTCCTCGCCAAGAACCCGGGCGCCAAGATTATCTACGACCCGCGCCTCATCTGGAACACGATCGAGATCTGCGAGGAGAACGGCGGCGAGGCCGTCATGTGCAAGAGCGGCCATGCCTTCATCAAGGACAAGATGCGCAAAGTCAATGCCGTCTACGGCGGCGAGATGAGCGCCCATCATTATTTCCGCGACTTCTCCTACTGCGACAGCGGCATGATCCCATGGCTGCTCGTTCTCGAGCTGCTCTCCCAGGCCGGTGGCAAGACGCTCTCTGACCTCATGAAAGAGCGCGTGGAGAAATTCCCGATTTCGGGCGAAATCAACAGCAAGGTCGCCGATGCGCAGGCTGTGCTCGACCGCATCGAGGCGGACTATGGCCCGAAGGGCAAAGTCACGAAAGTCGACGGCCTCTCCGTCGAGTTCCCCGAGTGGCGCTTCAACCTCCGCAAGTCCAACACGGAGCCCGTCATCCGCCTCAACATCGAGACGCGCGGCGACAAGAAACTCTGCGAGGAAAAGACGGAGGAGCTTCTCGCGGAGATTCGCAAATAACCCCCAGGAATACCCACAGACTTCCGGCAGGAGCCGCAGCAAGCAGAAGCTGCGGCTCCTGTATTTTTTCCGATTATGCCTCTGTTTGGAACAAATTCGGGCAACCGCTCCAAAATGCGCGAGAAGATGTTCCCACTCGCGCGAACTCATGATATAATAAACACAGCGTATCGCGCACTTGATGACAGATGCGCAGGATTTTGAATGGAATCAAGAAAGAGGAGTGTTTTCAACATGAGTTTGAAACTGAAATCCGGGTTCGAGTTCGACTATGACAACCTGTATGGCGAGGGCAAAGTCACGGAGGCAGACCTCAAATCATACGAGGCCGATCTCAAGAAGGCTCACGAGGCCATGAAGGTCATGCGCGAGAAAGGCTTCATCCGCGCGCATCTGTCGAAGGACGGCGAGCCGGAGAAGGTGCTGTTCTCGCAGCTGCCGTACGTCGAGGAGGGCCATCTGAACTCCCCGTCGTCGCTGAAGCACCTGCAGGAGCTCACGGATCATGTCAAGGGCAACGTCGACGTCGTCGTCTCGCTCGGCATCGGCGGCTCGTACCTCGGCGACAAGGTCATCTTCGACGTGCAGTGCGGCGAGTTCTGGAACGCCATGTCGAAAGAAGAGCGCCAGGGCTTCCCGAAAGTCTATTTCTCGGGCAACAACATCGACCCGCAGCGCACGCATGACCTCATCCACCACCTCGAGAAGATGGGCGAGATTTCGCAGAGCCATCAGGGCCGCAAGCTCAAAGTGCTGCTGCTCGTCATCTCGAAATCGGGCGGCACGCTCGACACGATGTCGAACTTCCTCGTCATCTATGACGAGCTCGCAAAATGCGCGAACGTCGAGCAGGAAGTCGTCGCCGTCACGGATCCGAACATGGAGAACCAGACGCTCCTCAAGAAGCTCGCCATCAAGCACGGCTGGCCGCAGTATGCCGTGCCGGACGGCGTCGGCGGCCGCTTCTCCATCTTCTGCGAAGTCGGTCTCTCGCTCGCTGCCTGCGTCGGCTTTGACATCAAGAGCTTCCTCCAGGGCGCGCAGGACATGGACAAAGCCTGCCAGAACGACGACATCTGGCAGAACCCGGCCATGCTCAACGCCGCGCTGAAGTTCGCTGCGTCCGAAAAGCATGGCCGCGACATCGAGGTCATGATGCCGTATGGCGACTACATGCAGTCCATCTCCGAGTGGTACATCCAGCTGCTCGCAGAGTCGCTCGGCAAGCAGTACAACAAGGAAGGCAAGGAAGTCTGCTACGGCCGCACGCCGCTCGTCGCTGTCGGCACGCGCGACATGCATTCGCAGACGCAGCAGCACCAGCAGGGCAAGCTCAACAAGGTCGTGCAGTTCATCAAGATCGCGAACTGGAAGAACGATTACGCGATCCCGAACGTCTTCCCCGAGGCGAAGAAGCTCGCCGACATCGCCGGCGTCACGATGAGCCAGGCGCTCGAAACGGCGCGCCAGTCGAATGCGGACGCACTGACGTCGAATCATCGCTACAACGCCTGCTTCACACTGCCGGAGCTCAACGCCTACCATCTCGGCGAGCTCCTCTACATGCTCGCGATGTCCGTCGCCTACGAAGGCGAGCTTGCAGATGTCGATGCTTTCGACCAGCCGGGCGTCGAGGCCTACAAGAAAATCATGTGGCCGCGCCTGAACGAAATGAAGAAGGAAATGGACAAGAAATAAAATCTGTTGATGGAAACCGTTAAAGCTGCGAGGGGCGCTGTCCCCTCGCAGCTTTTTTGCATTCATGAATACATGAAATGACATATTGTCTATTGTTTACATTTTTCGGATTTATGCTATAATAGTATTGTGAGATAAGGGTTAGTTCCTGATTCAAAGGAGGATACATCAATGAGCGGACTGCTTACAGGCGAACAGGATGCACAGATCATGAAGTACATCCCGAAATCCAAGCAGCACACGATCTCCGCGTGCTGGAAAGATTCAGACGGCTACTGGATCACCCTCAAGGACGGATTCAATGCCGGTCGTATGGATGTTGGCGGATGCCACACAATCCACGAGGATACTATTGCAGAGCTGCGGTATCAGATCGCCGGTATTGAAGTCGATCCTCACGCGGACTGAATGAAGCCGCGCCGGACGGCACTATCCGGCAGAAAGGATAACAGCATGAAGTATACAGTTGTTAAGGGGACGGGCATTCACAGAGCCAGCGTCGAGCAGCCGGACGGAACGCGCAAAGCCATCGCGCTGTTCGGCAAGGTCAGCGATCTCGCAGCACAGAGCATCATCTTTCTGGACGGCAAACCGGCATCGGAGAAGTGGATTGTGCTTTTCGACGGTCGAGAGGAAAGCAGTCCGGAGCTTCTTGATTCTGCTGCTTGCAAAGACTATATCGAGCTTCACTGTGACGAAGCCTGACTGAAAAAGAAAAGTGGGGGAGCGCAAGCTCCCTCACGGAAAGGAAAGACTATGAATAATCCTAGAAGAAAGCAGCTTGCAGAGATTTCGGAAAAGCTGTCAGAGCTGCGCAGTATGCTCGAATCCGTCAAGGACGAAGAAGAAGAATACATGGAGAACATACCGGAGAATCTGCAATCCTCTGAACGCTACGAGAAAGCCGAGAATGCAGTTGATAATCTGGATTCTGCACTGGATTCTCTGGATGAAGCGATTTCAGATATTGAAAGCGCATCGGAATGATTGGATGCCGTGCCGGTCGGCTATAACCGGCAGAAAGGGGCTTGTTATGAAAGTCGGAGATCTCATCAAGAAAGTGCATCTCTACGGAGAGCAGAAGATCAAAGTCAACGATCACAGCACAGCGCAGACCATTACGACCAAAGACCGGTACTGCTTCGAGCTGGATTCTGATGAAGTCCAGCGCATACTGAAACTCAAAGTGAACAGCTTTGAAGTCAGAGATACCGGCTTGACCGTGTGGGCAGAGTAAGAGCCGAGCCGGTGCTGCTGCGTGCGGCATCGGCTTCCATTGAGCATTTTGCACAAAAAGCAGTATTTTCTCATGTTAGCGGATTTATTTTTTTCTGGATATTTGTTAGCGTTTTGTTAGCGGAATGCCAGCAAATCGTGCTGGACTAAATAGAATAATACGGACTAAACAGAAAAATAAAAACACTACAGACAATCAGTGACACTAAATGACACTAGAGGCAAAAGACAAGAAATGTGTTTAGGCATCCGTCCGACCTGCCGCCTAATTTTTAACGATGTAGAAAATACAAGAAAGCTCTTGCACACGCAACAAAAATGTGATATAGTGGATACAGAAGAACCTCATAGTTGATGAAAGGAGAAGTCAGATGCCGAAAGTGATTGACTTAACCGGTCAGCGTTTTGGAAAGCT
>ONJV01000218.1 GCA_900318215.1 uncultured Veillonellaceae bacterium | reverse complement strand
TCGCATGTCGATGCGCGGGGCACGGCGTTCAACGCGGGCATCGCGAAGAAGAACGCGAACAAGTCTGGCACGTTCACCTGGGGCCCGTTCTTTGAGACGGGGCAGGGGAACTATGACAGCTATCTCGACAACGGGACGCACGGCAGCGGCTCGACGAGCTACACGGGCGGCGGCATCTTCGCACGGCAGGATTTTGCGAGCGGGTGCTACGTGGAAGGAGCCCTCCGCCTCGGCAAGACAAAGGCAGAGAATCAGCTCAGCAAGTGGTACGCCGGCGCCGCACTGCTCTACGAATTCGGCGGCGAAGCACGGGCCCATTTCCAGGGCTACAGCCTCGCGAGCCCGTCGAGCTCAGGCGCATCCGTCATGCTCGAAGGCGGCTGGAAATACACGCCGTCCGCCACGTCCCCCGTCGAACTCGACCTCGGCGCAACGGGCTGGCTCGGCAAGCAGCAGGGGGCTGATGTTCCATGCGGGCATCAATTATGCGTTCAGAAATGATTGGAAGAGAAAACCGCTCGATGGAGCGGTTTTCTTGTGGTTGCAGGACCTGGCAATAGATATAGGCCCCCTCTCAGAGGGGGCTGTCCCGAAGGGACTGGGGGTGTGTCGAAGGTAGGACAGAGTATCATGCAGGATTGCCTTCTGCGAAGACATACCTTCGCAGGTGCAATCGAATAAATTGCGATTTCCTGCCTCCGACACACCCACCACCGCTTCGCGGTCCCCCTCCCTCGGTGAGGGAGGCAGGTGTAAAAAGCAAAATAGGGCTTGACAAATAAAATTTCTCATGATACAGTAGGGAACTACAGGAAAAGAATAGGGCGAAGTGCGCGTATCGGAAAGGAAAGGAAGCAGGGCCGTTTGTCGAATGCCTTGTTTTTTTATTGTTCCTTTCATTTCCGCGCCGTATTTTCGTTCCATAGAAGCAACTATGTACAACAGGCTAAGGGGTGAAGGATTTGTTATTTAATCCTGTGCCGGTGGGCAAAAGAACCAGGTATAGCTATGCGAGAATCAAAGAAGTCATGGAAATGCCGCATCTTCTCGACATCCAGCGGAATTCCTACCAGTGGTTCCTCGACGAAGGACTGCAGGATATCTTCAATGACATTTCTCCAATCACGGACTTCACGGGCAATCTCGTCCTGACGCTCGAGAGCTATTCGCTCGGCGAGCCGAAGTATGATCTCGACGAGTGCAAGGAACGCGATGTCACGTGGGCTGCACCGATGCGGGTCAATGTCCGCCTCGTCAACCGGGAGACCGGCGAGATCAAGGAGCAGGAAGTCTTCATGGGCGATTTCCCGCGCATGACGGACACGGGCACGTTCATCATCAATGGTGCAGAACGTGTCATCGTCAGCCAGCTCGTGCGCTCTCCGGGTGCTTACTACGGCGAGACCATCGACACGACGGGCAAGAAGCTCTACAACGCGACGGTCATCCCGAACCGCGGCGCATGGATCGAGCTCGAGACGGATGCCAGCGACATCGTCTGGGTCCGCATCGACCGCACGCGCAAGATGCCGGTCACGTTCCTCGTCCGCGCCCTCGGCTACAGCACGGATGAAGAAATCCTCCAGCTGTTCAACGGCGACGAGCGCATCCGCGCGACGCTCGCGCATGATCCGGAAATCAATACGCCGGACGAAGCGCTCAAGGTCATCTACAACCGCCTGCGCCCGGGCGAGCCGGTCACGGTCGACAATGCCCGCCAGCTGCTCGAGGGCCTGTTCTTCGATCCGAAGCGCTACGACCTCGCGACGGTCGGCCGCTACAAGCTGACGAAGAAGCTCGGCTGGCGCCGCCGCATCCTCGGCAAGGTGCTCGCAGATCCCCTCGTTGACAAAGAGACGGGCGAGATCGTCATTCCGACTGATACGTACGTCACGGAAGACATGATTGATGCCATTGACGAGAAGAAAGAGCATGCCATCTTTGGCGAGGGCGAGGAGCTCTGCGTCGCGTATCTCAAGCTCAAGGACGGCAGCCGCCTCAAGATGCTCTGCTCGCCGACGCTCGAGTATCATTTCCGCACGATCACGCGCGCCGACATCATCGCTTCCATCAACTACCTGCTGAACCTCATGGACGGCGTCGGCACGACGGACGACATCGACCATCTCGGCAACCGCCGCGTGCGCGCTGTCGGCGAACTCTTGCAGAATCAGTTCCGTATCGGCCTCTCGCGCATGGAGCGCGTCGTGCGCGAGCGCATGACGATCCAGGATGCGGATGTCATCACGCCGCAGGCGCTCATCAACATCCGCCCGGTCGTGGCAGCCGTCAAGGAGTTCTTCGGTTCTTCGCAGCTGTCGCAGTTCATGGATCAGCACAACCCGCTCTCCGAGCTCACGCATAAGCGCCGTCTCTCGGCACTCGGCCCGGGCGGCCTGTCGCGCGAGCGCGCAGGTTTCGAAGTCCGCGACGTCCACAACTCCCATTACGGCCGCATGTGCCCGGTCGAGTCGCCGGAAGGCCCGAACATCGGCCTCATCGGCTCCCTCGCGACGTTTGCGCGCGTGAACCAGTTCGGCTTCATGGAGACGCCGTACCGCCGCGTCGACAAAGAGAAGCATGTCGTCACGGACGAAGTCCGCTACCTGACGGCCGACGAGGAAGACGACCTCGTCATCGCGCAGGCCAACGAGCCGCTCGATGAAAACGAGTGGTTCGTCAAGGAGCGCGTCACGGCGCGCTTCCACGAGGAAACGGGCCTGCACAGCCGCGAGAAAGTCGACTACATGGACGTGTCGCCGCGCCAGGTCTTCTCGATTGCAACGGCGATGATCCCCTTCCTCGAAAACGATGATGCGAACCGTGCCCTGATGGGCGCGAACATGCAGCGCCAGGCCGTGCCTCTTCTGCGCACGCAGGCGCCGCTCGTCGGCACGGGCATGGAGTACAAGGCCGCTTGTGACTCCGGCGTCATGATTCTGGCAAAACGTGCCGGCACGGTCGAAAAAGTGACGGCAGATTTCATCGATATCCGCACGACGGACGGCGACCTCGACCATTACAAGATGCAGAAGTTCGTCCGCTCGAACCAGGGCACCTGCATCAACCAGGTTCCGATTGTCTACAAGGGCGACGTCGTCGCCGAGAAGCAGCCGATCGCTGACGGCCCGGCAACGGATCACGGCGAGCTCGCGCTCGGCTACAACATCATCGTCGCCTACATGCCGTGGGAAGGCTACAACTACGAGGACGCCGTGCTCCTTTCCGAGAACCTCGTCAAGCGCGACCTCTACACCTCCATCCATATCGAGGAGTATGAGTGCGATGCGCGCGACACGAAGCTCGGCCCGGAAGAAATCACGCGCGACATCCCGAATGTCGCAGAAGATGCTCTCAAAGACCTCGATGAGGAAGGCATCATCTCCATCGGTGCCGATGTGCGTCCGGGCGACATCCTCGTCGGCAAGGTCACGCCGAAAGGCGAGACGGAGCTGACGGCAGAGGAGCGCTTGCTCCGCGCCATCTTCGGCGAGAAGGCGCGCGAAGTCCGCGATACGTCGCTGCGCGTGCCGCACGGCGAGATGGGCAAGATCGTCGATGTCAAGATCTTCAGCCGCGAGAACAACGACGAGCTGCCGCCGGGCGTCAACCGCCTCGTGCGCGTCTACATCGCGCAGAAGCGCAAGATCAGCGTCGGCGACAAGATGGCAGGCCGTCACGGCAACAAGGGTGTCGTTTCGCGCATCATGCGCCAGGAAGACATGCCGTTCCTTCCGGATGGCACGCCGGTCGATATCGTTCTGAATCCTCTGGGTGTCCCGTCCCGGCCGTCAAGGTCATCGGCCAGCAGATCAAGGACGGCGACCCGACCATCGAGCAACGTCTGCGCGATGCGGGCTACGACTTTGACAAGAACGGCATGCCGAAACCAGATGTCGCCGGCCTCCACATCGCGACGCCGGTCTTTGACGGCGCGAGCGACGACGACGTCTTCGGCACAATCAAGGCTGCCGGCCTCCCGGCCGATGGCAAGACCATCCTCTACGACGGCCGCACGGGCGAGCCGTTCGAGAACCGCGTCACGGTCGGCTGCACGTACTTCCTCAAGCTGCATCATCTCGTTGCAGACAAGATTCATGCGCGCTCGACCGGCCCGTACTCTCTCGTCACGCAGCAGCCGCTCGGCGGCAAGGCCCAGTTCGGCGGCCAGCGCTTCGGCGAGATGGAGGTCTGGGCACTCGAAGCCTATGGCGCTGCCTACACGCTGCAGGAAATGATCACGGTCAAGTCCGACGATGTCGTCGGCCGTGTCAAGGCGTATGAGGCCATCGTCAAGGGCGAGAACATCCCGTCCCCGGGCATTCCGGAGTCGTTCAAGGTGCTCATCAAGGAGCTCCAGTCCATCGGCCTCGACATCAAGGTCCTCGACCAGGATGCGAAGGAAGTCTCCATCCAGGATGACGACGATGATGACGATATCAATGCACGCGCGAAAGACCTCGACCTCGATGTCGCCGGCGTCGATCCGACGAAGGAGAACCCGGCCGCGGGCGAGGCGGAGAACGCGGATTCCTTTGATGAAGGTGCTCAGTCTGACGATGCGGAGACGTCTGCAGAAGACGACATCATCGCAGATATCGGCAACATGACCATCGGCGATGAGCCGCAGACTGACGGTGAGGAATAAGAGAAGGGAGTGTCATCTCTTTGCTGGATGTAAATAAATTTGATTCGATGCGCATCGCTCTTGCTTCGCCGGAAAAGATCCGCGAATGGTCGTATGGCGAGGTCAAGAAGCCGGAAACCATCAACTACCGCACGCTCAAGCCGGAGCGTGACGGCCTGTTCTGCGAACGCATCTTCGGACCGACGCGCGACTGGGAATGCCACTGCGGCAAGTACAAGCGCATCCGCTATAAGGGCATCATCTGCGACCGCTGCGGCGTCGAAGTCACGCGCGCCAAAGTCCGCCGCGAGCGCATGGGCCATATCGAGCTCGCCGCTCCGGTCTCCCATATCTGGTATTTCAAGGGCATCCCGAGCCGCATGGGCCTGATTCTCGACATCACGCCCCGCAACCTCGAGCGCGTGCTCTATTTCGCACAGTACATCGTGCTCGACCCGGGCGACAGCGGCCTCATCAAGAAGCAGCTGCTCGACGAAGCGGCCTATCGTAAGGCTCGTGAGGAGTACGGCAGCTCGTTCAAGGTCGGCATGGGCGCCGAGGCCATCAAGGCCCTGCTCGAAGAGCTCGATCTTGACAAGCTCAGCGAGGAACTGCGCAAGCAGGTGCGCGAGCTCTCGACGCAGAAGAAGATTCGCGCCATCCGCCGTCTCGAAGTCGTCGAGGCCTTCCGCAAGTCCGGCAACAAGCCGAGCTGGATGATCCTCGATGTCGTGCCGGTCATCCCGCCGGACCTCCGTCCGATGGTCCAGCTCGACGGCGGCCGCTTCGCGACGAGCGATCTCAATGATCTCTATCGCCGCGTCATCAACCGCAACAACCGCCTGAAGCGCCTCCTGGAACTCGGCGCTCCGGACATCATCGTGCGCAACGAGAAGCGCATGCTGCAGGAAGCTGTCGATGCCCTCATCGACAACGGCCGCCGTGGCCGCCCTGTCACGGGCCCAGGCAACCGTCCGCTGAAGTCGCTCTCCGACATGCTGAAAGGCAAGCAGGGCCGCTTCCGCCAGAACCTCCTCGGCAAGCGCGTCGACTATTCCGGCCGTTCCGTTATCGTCGTCGGCCCGGAACTCAAGCTGCATCAGTGCGGCCTGCCGAAGGAAATGGCGCTCGAGCTCTTCAAGCCGTTCGTCATGAAGAAGCTCGTGCAGTCCGGCGCAGCGCACAACATCAAGAGCGCGAAGCGCATGGTCGAGCGTGCCCGCCCCGAGGTCTGGGACGTGCTCGAGGACGTCATCAAGGAGCATCCGGTGCTCCTGAACCGCGCCCCGACGCTTCATCGTCTCGGCATCCAGGCATTCGAGCCAGTGCTGACCGAGGGCCGCGCGCTGAAGCTCCATCCGCTCGCGTGCACGGCATACAACGCCGACTTCGACGGTGACCAGATGGCCATCCATCTGCCGCTGTCCGCCGAGGCGCAGACCGAGGCGCGCATCCTCATGCTCGCCGCGAACCACATCCTCGCGCCGAAAGACGGCAAGCCAATCATCGTCCCGACGCAGGACATGGTGCTCGGCTCGTACTATCTGACGATTCTCAAACCGGGCGCACTCGGCGAGGGCAAAGTCGTCACGGGCATCGCCGAAGCGCTGCTTGCGTACCAGCAGCATGAGCTCGCCATCCAGGCCGAGATCCGCTGCCGCATGGTGACGCCGGATGGCAATACGAACCTCGTCAAGACGAGCCTCGGCCGCATGATTTTCAACGAAATCCTGCCGCCGGAACTCCGTCATTTCCAGCAGGACGAGGATGGTACGTGGTCGCTTGGCAAGCTCATGAAGAAAAAGCAGATTGGTGCACTCGTCGCTGACTGCTACAACCATTTCGGCGCGACGAAGACAGCAGAAATCATCGACGGCGTCAAGAACCTCGGCTACCATTATGCCTGCATCGCGGGCATGACGGTCGCCATCTCCGACGTCATCGTGCCGCCGGAGAAGAAGACGATTCTCGAGAACTCGCAGAAGCTCGTCAACAAGGTCGAGCGTCAGTTCGGCCGCGGCCTCGTGACCGAGGAAGAGCGCTACAACAAGGTTGTCGCCCTCTGGTCGAAAGCGACGGAAGATGTCGCAGACGCCATGATGGCGAACATGGATGCGTTCAACCCGATCTTCATGATGGCCGACTCCGGTGCACGAGGCAACCGCCAGCAGATGCGCCAGCTCGCCGGCATGCGCGGCCTCATGGCCGACCCGTCCGGCAAGATCATCGAGGTGCCGATCACGGCGAACTTCCGCGAAGGCCTCTCGGTTTCCGACTACTTCATTTCGTCGCATGGTGCCCGCAAGGGCCTCGCTGATACGGCACTGCGCACGGCGGACTCGGGCTATCTGACCCGCCGTCTCGTCGATGTCGCGCAGGACGTCATCGTCCGCGAGGAAGACTGCGACGTCTCGACGCTGAGCCTCGTGCTGCAGCGCGCCGCCATCGCCGAAAACACGATGGATGCGCTCGAAATCCTCAATGACACGCTGCTCGGCCGCCTGCTCGCTGCTGACGTCGTCGATCCGAAGACGAACGAAGTGCTGTTCGAGAAGGACACAGTGCTCGGCGACGAGGAACTCATGACGATCGGCGAGCACGAAGTGCCCGAGCTCATGGTGCGCGGCTCGTCCGTCGTGACGGCAGCGTCCGTCTCGAGCGCGATGGTCTCTGAGGTCATCAAGCTCGGCACGCCGGATGAAGAAGAGCGCAAGAAAGCGCATGACACGATGATCCACGAGATGCTCGGCAAAGAGGTCACGAAGGACGTCGTCGACAGCGACGGCAACGTCGTCATGAAGGCGCATGAGCATATCGACGCCGAGAACTTCGAGCGTGTGCTCGCTTCCGATGCCAAGGCCCTCCATGTCCGCAACAACAACGTGCGCGGCATCGAGGTCGAGGCCATCAAGGAAGGCGACGGCATCATCGAGTCCCTCGAGGAACGCATTGTCGGCCGCGTGCTCGCGGAAGACATCGTCGATCCTGCGACGGGCGAAAAGATTGCATCGCTCAACGACACGGTCGACGAAGCGCTCGCGAAGAAGATCGCGGCGGTGCGCGACAAGGTTTCCATCCGCAGCGTGCTGACCTGCAAATCGCAGTTCGGCGTCTGCATCAAGTGCTATGGCCGCGACCTTGCGAACCAGGCCGAGGTCGAAGTCGGGCGATATCACCCAGGGTCTTCCGCGCGTCGAGGAACTTTTCGAGGCACGCAAGCCGAAAGGCCATGCCATCATCGCCGAGATCGAGGGCACGGCCGAAGTCGAAGACTCCGGCAAGGGCATGCGCAAGGTCACGATTCATCCGAGCGAAGGCGACTCCCGCGAGTACGCCATCCCGTTCGGCGCGCGCATGGCTGTCCGCGATGGCCAGCACCTCATGCCGGGCGACCGCCTGACCGAGGGCTCCATCAACCCGCATGACATCCTGCGCGTCTGCGGCCTGCAGGCCACGCAGCGCTATCTGGTCTATGAAGTCCAGAAAGTCTACAAGACCCAGGGTGTTGAAATCAACGACAAGCATATCGAAGTCATGGTCCGCCAGATGCTCCGCAAGGTCAAGAT
>ONJV01000185.1 GCA_900318215.1 uncultured Veillonellaceae bacterium | reverse complement strand
CAAATCGGGGATTCTATCCTTCGACGATGGGCCATGTGCCGGAAAAGACGTGTGATGCCATCAGCCATGACATTCTCGCACAGCTACTGGCCGCTGAGCAGGCGGGCGAGGAGCGTGTGACGCTCCATGTACCAGTCGGAAATGCAGAAACAAATTGGCCGCATGACCGTTTCTTGAAGGACGTTCTCAACAATACGCTGACGCGCCACGGTGTCCTGATGTATCCGCTGGAGATTGAGATTCAGCCGGATCCGGAGATGAACCGGAAATATCATTTGACAGATGAAGGAGTCGCACGATGAAATTGAATTGGTATCCCGCAGGGAGTGACATTCACAGTCGTGTCATGCCATATCTCTTGATATTGATGGGCCTGGCTTCGCATTTGTCGACGGCGCTGATGTCGACGGTGATTGGTATTGGTGTGCTCATCCTACTTTTTGACATCGCACGTCATCGCGAGGCACTTCTGGCGGGGCGATGGGATGCGCGGATGGGGAAAGTCCTGTTGCTTTTTGCTCTGACGCTGTTTGTTTCTGCGGCATTTTCGCTCGAACGCGGGCGGAGCTTTCACGAAGCAGCTTCGACACTTTTAGGGGTGCTGCCGTTCTTTCTCGCCTTGCTTTATGTGCGTTCGTGGCGGCTGGCAGCAGCCATTGTCGGTGCATTTGCCGTTTCGG
Source organism: uncultured Veillonellaceae bacterium (assembly GCA_900318215.1). Taxonomy (GTDB): domain Bacteria; phylum Bacillota; class Negativicutes; order Selenomonadales; family Selenomonadaceae; genus Selenomonas_C. The sequence continues at coordinate 4,232 of ONJV01000185.1, read as the reverse complement.
CGTTTCTCAATGACCTCTGGGCCGCGCTTCAGGTTTATTTCCATTTAAATTTCGGCTGGGGGAACCGTCCTGTCGGTTTCAGCAAGTCGCCGACGTTCCTTGGCAGCTTCATGTTGCTGACAATCCCGTTGCTTTTTCTGGTGCCGTCCCATCTCTTTTCGCATCTGCTGTGGAAAGTGTTTTGCGGTGGATGCAGTCTCTTTTCGCTCGTCGTGCTGTTCTTGACGCAGACGCGCGGGGCATGGATTGCCTTCTTTTGCACGGTGCTCGTGTTCATTTTTTTGGAGCGTCGCTATCGAAAAGTTTGCTTGGCGGGGCTGGCTGTGCTGCTGATTGCCTGCATGGCGGCATTTCATGCGTATCCGGAATATCACGCGCGCGCCGAACAGACGTTCAATCCAGAGTTCCAGAGCAATTCGGAGCGTGTGCTGATGTGGACGGCGGCTGTGCAGATTTTTGCCGACCATCCGATTGTTGGCATCGGGCAGGATGAATTCGGACTGGTGTACAATCGCGATTATATTTCGCCGCAGGCGAAGGAGCGCCCTGTCGATCCGAGCAATCCTCGCAGCGGTCATGGCCATCCACATAACAATCTGCTCAAAGTCCTTTCGGAGCGCGGCCTTATTGGCATTGTGGGATTTCTTCTGTTGCATGTCTTTGTGCTTTTGCAGATTTATCATACGTTTCGTTGTGCGGCAGGCTGGAAGGCGCATATGTTTGCACTGGCTGGCATCTTGATTTTCGTCGGCATCCAGTTGGAAGGACTGACCGATACGAATCTCCAGATTTCGCAGATTGCTCGGACGTATTGGTTTCTTCTCGGCCTCTGCCTGGCGGCGGGTTTGATGAGGGACACAGACTGACGAGGAGGCGTTTTCGTGTTTTCATTGTTCTTTGCCGGCATCCAGCAGGACTTCAAGCTCATGCTGCTGGCTCCCATCTTGTCGGCCGTGTTCCGCCTGATCTTCATCGAGGCCTATGGGACGGAGAAGAGCCCTGCGGGGCACTGGCGGAAGTGGAAGGAATGCTTCCGCTACGGTTTCTGGTGGGGGCTTGACTGGCATGCGTATGTGTTCCTGTTCTCGATGGTGCTCGTGAGCCTGCCGGGGGCATTCCTTCCAGCGTATTATACGGTCGGCGACACCGTGCGCCTGGTTGGCGGCATGCTGTATGCGTTTGTGCTTTACACGGCCTTTGTCGGCCGCATGGTCTTCTACCATCACTTCCACGACAACTTCAACGAAACGCTCTGGCTCGGCAAGAAGGCGGAGAAGCACAACTTTGTGGACATCTTCTTCCACGAGGATCACGGCGTGCTTGTGCTGCTGAGCTATGTGCCGGCGATGGCGTTTTGCTTCGCGGGCTATCGCCTGCTGCTCGCCATTCCGCAAGTCGCGTATCCAGAAGTAACGACGGGGGTACTCCAGTGGGGGATTAATGCGGTCGTGTTCGTCGCGGCGGTGCTGCTCTTTTACTGGCTGCGCTTCGGCGGAACGCTGAAGCATCGCGACAAGCCGGAGTGGGATGAGATTCCGGCCATCGTGAAAAAAGATGTCTTCATGGCGCGTGCGACGGTCGATGACCTCGTGGCGCTCGAAATGGTCTGGCAGCATCCACTCGCGGGCTTGCTTTCGCATACGGATGAAGAAGATGCGGCGGCCATCGACCGCATCGTGCCAGCCGCCGCGCAGGGGAAATGGCAGGCCATGCCGTCGCCCGCCGACGCTTTCGTGCGCCATGCAAAGGGGGCACGCATCCAGAAACCGCGCCACATCTTTTTGATTGTCGGCGAAAGCTATTCGCAGATGCCGCTCGACGATGTCTATGCGGACTACCACATCATGGATGGCGCGAAGCGGCTGCGTGCCGAGGCGCATACGGCCTCGCTCTCGAATTTCCTGCCAGCCGGCATGGTTTCGCGCCCGGCCATCGTGAGCCTCATGACGGGGATTTTCGACGCGCGCCTCGAGCTCAACGAGCGCGAGGATTTCTGGCGCGGCGGGCTCGATGTGACGCTGCCGCGCCAGCTCGCAAAGCTCGGCTACCAGTCGATTTACTGGTATGGCGGCAACCCGACGTATGGCAATTTCGACAAGTACGGTCCCGCGGTTGGCTTCGACAAAGTCATGGGCGCGACGGAGTTCTGTCCGCCGGATGCTCCGCGCACCTGGGTCGGCGTCTACGACCACATCTTCCTCGAGCATGCGGCAGAGCTCATCGAGAACATCGGCGACACGCCGACGTTCCATTTCGTCTACACGACATCGAACCACGGCCCGTACCAGATTCCGCTCGAGACGACGGGCTTTGACACGGAGGCCGTCATGCCGGACGTTCCCGAGGCCGTGAAGAAGAGCGAGAAGCTCCAGAAGATGCTCGGCACGTTCTGGTATTCTGACCGTGCGATCACGACGTTCATCGAGCGCATGCGGAACGCATATCCGGACAGCCTCTTCGTCGTGACGGGCGATCATGCGCATATCCCGCTGCATCCAGGCGACACGCTTGCGCGAAAGGAGCTCACGCTGCGCGAGCAGTTCTGCACGTCGTTCATGATGCTCCATCCGGGCATTGACCAGAGTATTCTCTCGGGCAACACGATCGGCAGCCATATGAATATCGCGCCGACGATTTACGAGCTCATCGCGCCTGCGGGGTTCGAGTATTATGCGTATTTCCAGCCGCTGACGGAGCATGTCGACCATGTCGTGACGCCGTATCACTGGCTCGACGAAAATGCCATCGGCCCATCCGGCGACCGGCGCTGGCAGCCGCTCACGGTCACGGCGGAGCCTCTGCCCATGCAGGAGGACGAGGGCAGCGTCCGCTATGCCGCCGAACGCGAAGCGCTCGAGGACGTGACGGGCTGGATTGCGCGCCACCCGGAAGCATGCTTGCAGAAATGGTGACGAGCGAGTAAAATGGAACGGAACAATGATTGAACTTGTTAAATGGAATGTGATCGGAGGCGCATTGAAATGTCGGGAATTCTTGCTGGCATCTTCCTCGTTTGCGTGATTGCCGCGCTGGCCTTTGCGGGCGTGGCTGCGACGACGATTGCGGTCATCGCCGTCATCTGCGTCGTGCTCGCGGCCATCATTGCGCTTGTCCTCGGCACGGCCGTCGTGCTGTTCAAGCTCATGATTGCCGTCCTGCTGGCGCTCTTCCTGCAGTTCATCTTCTGCCGCGTGCTCACGTACATCGGCGAACGCGCGAATGTGCCGGCCCTGCTTGACCGGCCGTTCGTCAGCCGCGTTGCGTGGATTCTCTCGGGCATCACGACAGGGTATCTCTACTTCATCCGCTGAGGTTCTGAAATTTTTTGCGAAAAACGCTTAAGTTTTCTGCATTTCGTTCGATGTAATACATGAGGAGTTTTTTCTCGGTCGGGAAGTGATGAACTTCCCAAGCAAGGAGGCAGAAGCATCATGGACACGATGAGCATCGCGGCCCTCTCGGTCGGCATGCACCAGCAGCAAGCCCTGCAGGACATGGGCACGTCCGTGCTGAAAATGGCGATGGACGCCTCGTCCGGCAGCGTCGAGAACCTGCTCGAAGAGATGGAAGGCAGCCTCGACCCGAACCTCGGGGCGAATGTCGACATCATGGCATGAGCCGAAAGAAAAAACCTGCGGAGGATTTTCCCTTCGCAGGTTTTTTCGTGTCATGAGTTTCGTCGTACCGTCGACACCCTCTCCGCCCCTTCGGGGCACCTCTCCCGGAGGGAGAGGCTAAAAACTCTTGACGTTTTGACATTTTATAGTTGACTTTTTGTTTTATACGGTGTATATTCTTATTAGATTCAAGGTTAGCACTCAGACCTGCTGAGTGCTAACAGAGCAATCTGCTTCGCAGCTTCGAAGGGAGGGGATGCGGATGGACGACAAGCTCGATGATCGCAAGCAGCGCGTGCTGAAGGCCATCATCCAGGATTACGTCGCCTCGGCGGAGCCGGTCGGGTCGCGGACGCTCGCGCGGAAGTACGACCTCGGCGTGAGCCCCGCGACCATCCGCAACGAGATGGCCGACCTCGAGATGCTCGGGTATCTCGAGCAGATTCATACATCGTCGGGGCGCATCCCTTCGTCGAAGGGCTATCGCTTCTATGTTGACGGCCTCATCCCGCCCGAGCCGGTCAGCGATGATGAAAAACAGCGCATCGATGACTGGTACCGCAGGCGCGTGCGACGCATCGAGGAAGTCTTCCAGGAGACGGCGCGCATCATCTC
>ONJV01000184.1 GCA_900318215.1 uncultured Veillonellaceae bacterium | reverse complement strand
CTATGGAAGTTTTTCAGTGCTTCACGGTCTTCTGCCCGTGGAATCCCGTCTCGTCCACGTAATGGCAGGCGCAGCGGCGGTTGCCGAAGTCTTTCATGACGGGCTCTTCCGTGCGGCAGCGTTCCGTCGCGTACGGGCAGCGCGTGCAGAAGCGGCAGCCGTCCGGCGGGTCAATCGGGCTCGGGAGCTCGCCGTCGAGGTGGATGCGCTCTTTCTTGTTGTCCGGATCCGGCACGGGGATGGCCGAGAGCAGGGCCTGCGTGTACGGATGGAGCGGGTGCTCGTAGAGGTCTTCCGTGTCGGCGACTTCGACGAGCTTGCCGAGGTACATGACGGCGACGCGCTGGCTGATGTAACGCACCATCGCGAGGTCATGCGCGATGAAGAGGTACGTGAGGCCGAGCTCTTTCTGCAGGCGCGAAAGCAGGTTGACGACCTGCGCCTGGATCGAGACATCGAGTGCCGAAATCGGCTCGTCGCAGATGATGACCTGCGGGTTGATGGCGAGGGCGCGCGCGATACCGATGCGCTGGCGCTGGCCGCCCGAGAACTCGTGCGGGAAGCGGTTCGCCTGCTCCGGGTTCAGGCCGACGAGGTTTAAGAGCTCGTAGACGCGCGCCATGCGGTCGCGCGGGTTGTCGTAGACGTGATGGATGTCGAGCGGCTCGCCGATGATGTCGCCGACCGTCATGCGCGGATTCAGGCACGCATACGGATCCTGGAAGATCATCTGGATCTTGTCCTCGGCGAACTTGCCGGGGTCGAGCTTCTGCCCGTCAAAATAGACTTCGCCTTCCGTCGGCTCGTAGAGGCCGATGACCGTGCGGCCCGTCGTGGACTTGCCGCAGCCGGACTCGCCGACGAGGCCGAGCGTCTCGCCTTTGTGAAGCGAAAAGCTCACGCCGTCGACGGCCTTGAGGATGGACGTCGGACGGCCGAAGAAGCTGCGCGACGCAACGAAATGTTTTTTGAGGTTCTTGACCTCGAGCAGTTTTTCTGCCATCAGTTCAGCGCCTCCTTTTTCTGCTGCAGCCAGCATTTCGCGGCATGCGTATCGCCGCCAGCAATCGCCGTTTCCTCCGGCGGCTGCATGGCGCAAATCTGCATGGCGTGCGGGCAGCGGTCAACGAACGGGCAGCCCTTGATGTCATAGAGGAGGTCCGGCGGCTGGCCGTCGATGACGGCGAGCTCCGTGTCCTTGTCGGCATCGACGCGCGGCAGAGACGCGAGCAGACCCTGCGTGTACGGATGCGCCGGATGATGGAAGATTTCCTGCACGCTGCCGCGCTCGATGACCTGGCCGGCATACATGACGAGCACATGGTCGCAGAGCTGCGCGATGACGCCGAGGTCATGGGAAATCAGGATGATCGAGGTGCCGAGCTTCTTCTTGAGCCCCGCGAGGAGGTCGAGAATCTGCGCCTGAATCGTGACATCGAGTGCCGTCGTCGGCTCGTCGGCGATTATGAGCTTCGGGTTGCAGGCGAGCGCCATGGCGATCATGACGCGCTGGCGCATGCCGCCCGAGAACTGATGCGGATAGTCCTTGAGACGCTTTTCGGGGAACGGGATGCCGACAAGGCGCAGCATCTCGACCGCGCGCTCTTCGGCGAGCTTCTTCGTGAGGTCTTCGTGCAGCAGCAGCGTCTCCGTCAGCTGCTTGCCGATGGTCAGCACGGGGTTCAGCGACGTCATCGGATCCTGGAAAATCATGCCGATGTCGCCGCCTCGCACGGCGCGCATTTCCTTGTCGGACATGCCGAGGAGGTCTTTGCCCTCCATCGTGATCTTGCCGTGCTCGATATAGGAATTTTCTTCGGGCAGCAGGCGCATGATGGCATGCGCCGTGACGCTCTTGCCGCAGCCGGACTCGCCGACGATGCCGAGCGCCTCGCCCTTCCCCACCGTAAAGCCGACGTTGCGGACGGCATGCACCGTGCCGCGATACGTGCGGAAGCGCACGGCGAGGTCTTCGACCGTCAGCAGCGGCTCGGCCGCTGGTTTCGTTTCTGTCATTTCCATAAATTGATAGCTCCAATCATCAAAACTGGTTGCAATCTCTTAACGGCGCATCTTCGGGTCGAGCACGTCGCGCAGGCCGTCGGACAGGAAGTTGAAGGCCAGCATCGTGACGCTGATGGCGACGGCCGGGAAGAAAAGCTGGAACGGATACGCCTTGAGGCTCGTGACGCCTTCGGAAGCGAGCACGCCCCAGCTGGCCATCGGTGCCGAAACGCCGAGACCGATGAAGGAAAGGAAAGCCTCCGTGAAGATGGCGTCCGGAATCGAGAGCGAAAGCGTGACGACGATGGCGCCGATCGCGTTCGGAATCAGGTGCTTCTGGAGGATGCGGCGCTTGCTCGCACCAATCGTGCGAGCCGCGAGGACGAATTCCTGCTCCTTCATCGCGAGAATCTGGCCGCGCACGATACGAGCCATCGGCAGCCAGTAAGCGATGCCGAGCGCAATGAAGATGTTGATGAGGCCCGGTTTCAGGACGACCATGAGCAGGATGACGTAGAGGAGCATCGGAACGCTGTAAAGCACATCGACGATGTTCATCATGATGCGGTCGACCTTGCCGCCCGCGAAGCCTGCGATACCGCCATACGTGACGCCGATGACGAAGTTCAGCAGGCTCGCGACGATGCCGATGGACAGCGAGATGCGCGCACCATAGAGCACGCGGATGAAGAGGTCGCGGCCGAGGTTGTCCGTACCGAACCAATGCGCCGCGCTCGGGCCCTGATTGACCTGCGCGAGGTCCTGATCGGCATAGGAAATGCTCGAGAGCATCGGGCCGAAGATGGCGACGAGCACGAGGAAGATGATGACGCAGAGCCCCGCCATCGCAACTTTGTCTTTCTTGAAGCGAATCCAGGCATCCTGCCAATAGCCGAGCGCCGGCTGCGTCTCCTGCTGCGTGAGCTTCGCGGCCTCATGCTCGAGCGGCGCAAAGGCCGCCGTATCTGTTGTCTGTGCCATTTAGTTTTCCTTCTTTCCCAGTTTGATGCGCGGGTCGAGCAGCGGATAGACGAAATCCACGAGCATGTTCATGAGGATGATCAGCGCGCTGTAGAAAATCGTGACGCCGAGGATGACCGTGTAGTCGCGGTTGTAGATGGACGTGACGAAGTAGCGGCCGAGGCCCGGAATCGCGAAGATGGACTCGATGACGAAGGAACCCGTCAGGATGCCGGCAGCCATCGGGCCGATGTACGTGACAACAGGAATCAGCGAGTTCGGCAGCGCATGGCGGAACAGGACATTGAGCGCCGAAAGGCCTTTGGCCTTCGCCGTCTTGATGTAGTCCTGGCCGAGCACGTCGATCATCGACGAGCGCGTGAGGCGCGTGATGAACGCCATCGGCATGCCCGCGAGCGCGACGGCCGGCAGGATCTGATTCTTCCAGCCGCCCCACATGGCAGCCGGCAGCAGGCCGAGCTTCAGGGCAAAGACTTCAATAAAGAGCGCCGCGAGCACGAAGCTCGGGACCGCGACGCCGAGTGTCGTGAAGAAGTTGATGACGCGATCCTGCCACTTGCCGCGCTTCAGCGCCGCGAAGACGCCGGCCGGGATGCCGATGAGGATGGCGAGGATGATGCTGTCCATGCCGAGGCGGAACGACACGGGGAAGCTCTCCTTGATGATGTCATTGACCGTGCGGCCCTGGTACTTGAACGACGGGCCGAGGTCGCCGTGCGTGATGTTGATGAGGTAATCCGTGTACTGCTTGTAGAGCGGGTCGTTGAGCTTGTAGCGTGCCTCGATGTTCGCCATGACCTGCGGCGGCAGGTTTTTCTCTGTCGTGAACGGGCCGCCCGGAATGGCGTGCATGAGTCCGAACGTGATCGTGATGACGACCCACAGGACGACCACGGCATTGCAGAGCCGCTTGATGATGTAGCCTAGCATGGGCTTTCTTCCTCCTAAAAATGTCGGAAACAGAGACAGGAGGGCCCTACAAAGAGCCCTCCTGCGTCATTGCATGTGATGTTGCTTCTTGCTTTCAGAAAATCCGTATCTTATTTCTCGAAATATGCGCCCTTGAAGTTGAAGACCGAGTTGCCCGGATCGACAACGCCCTTGAGCTTCGGGTTCAGTGCGACGGCCGTCTTGTAGAAGTAGACCGGAAGCACTGCCATGTCGTCGATGGCAATCTTCTCTGCTTCATGCATGTTCTTCATGCGGAGCGCCTGGTCGTTGCTGTTCTGTGCTGCATGAATCAGCTCGTCATATTTCGGGTTGCTGTACTTGCCGTAGTTGTTCGTGCCTTCCGACAGCAGGTAATCGCCGAACGTCATCGGATCGAGGTAGTCGCCGACCCAACCAGCACGTGCAATCTGTGCCTGCCCCGTCTTGCGCGTCTGCAGGTAGACTTTCCATTCCTGGTTGACGAGCTCGACATCGACGCCGAGGTTCTTCTTCCACATCTCCTGGACAGCTTCTGCGATGGCCTTATGGTTCTCGTTCGTGTTGTAGAGCAGCGTGACAGGCGGTAGGCCCTGGCCATCTGGATAGCCGGCCTCAGCGAGCAGCTTCTTTGCCTCGTCCACGTTCTCCTCTACCAGCTTGCCGCTCTCCTCTGCGAAATCCTTCTTCGTCGTCGGATCCGTGAAGCCCGTCGGGATCCAGCCCGTCGCCGGCGATGCCTGGCCGTGCATGACATTATCAACGATGGACTGACGGTCGAGGGCAAGCGCGAAAGCCTTGCGGACCTTCGGGTTGTCGAACGGTGCCATCTTCGTGTTGAATTCGTAATAGTACGTGCCGACGTTCTTGTTGAGCTGCAGCTTGCCCTCGCCCTTCAGGCGCTCGGCATCAGCCGCAGGCGGTGCAAGCACGAGGTCGAGGTCGCCATTGTCAAACATGGAGACAGCCGTGCTCATGTTGTCGATGAGCGGCATCTCGATCTTCTGGACTTTGACGTTGTCCTTG
>ONJV01000227.1 GCA_900318215.1 uncultured Veillonellaceae bacterium | reverse complement strand
AAGAAGTCGATGAATTCAAATTCGAGCTTTTCACGTTGATGGGAGCCCTTGATGAAGGACCCGAAGATGTGAGCTTCCAGGCCGAGGGATACGGAAAGAACACGTTTTTCCGCATTGCTGAAGAAGGCGCGGACGTTGCGACGATGATTGCGACCATCTGCAATGCCGTCGGCGTCGATGACAAGACGCGCTTCGAGGCGCAGGCATACGTCAACAAGCACAATCACGAGAGGGGGCGTCTCTGATGGAGGACTTCCACGTTTACCGTGAGATATGGTAAAATGATGCATCATGAAAGATAGGGAGGGCGAGCGGTTTGCAGTATGAGTTCAATGATTACAAACGCCTGACGCGCGGGTACTTGAAGGATTATCGCTTGTGGCGCGAGGCCATCGCGGCGTGGGAGCAGGAGCGCGCGGACATCGAGCGGGAGCTTTCCGATGTGCCGGTCGCCATCTCGCATTATGGCGCAGAGCCCGGTGGCGGTGCGAGCGAGCTGAACGCGGTGGAGCGCGAGGCAAGCCGTCGCATCAAGCTCGGCAGGCGCGTTGCGGCCATCGAACAGGATACGCGGGAGCTGCGGCGCGTCATGCGGAAGGTCGAGAATGCCATCGGCTCTCTCGATGCAGAAGAAGAACGCCTGATCACGTTGCACTACATCGACGGGCGGAAATGGTACGAGATCGCGGACGAGCTCGCTTACTCGGAGACCAGCGTGAAGCAGAAAGGGTATCGCGCCATCGGCAAGATGGCGGTCCTCCTTTTCGGCAGCAAGGCGGATGGTTACGAGCAAGTGGCGTTATTTGCTTGAAGGTCTCAGCCTGTGGATAACTCGCCGCTTCGGAATGTGTTACTTTTTTTGTACGACGCTGCCCGTGAAACCTGCTATTATGATAGCAGAGAAATTTCCCTGAAGGAGACAGTTTCCTGGCACGGGCGACGGGCGCTTTTCTTGCAATCCCTTGCCATCTTTCACCGGTCCGTGCTGTGGAAAGTGCCTCCTGCGCAAAGAGCCCTTGGACAGATCAACATGGTTGTTTCTGCCGGGGGCTTTTTGCGTGGTGAGACGGGAGGCGTGGCTTTGGCAGTATGCCTTCGATGCGGCCGCGAGCTTGCGGATGGGAAGGAATGTGGCTGCATGACGACGACCGTGCGCGGCTGCGACGCGGACGAGCTTCGAGCCTTCTACGATTCGCCCTTGTGGAGGAGGATGTGCGCGTCCATTCGTGCGCGTGCCGGGGGCCTTGATGAGCTGGAACGTGCGCGGGGACGGAGCGTGCCCGGCGGTATCGTCCACCATATCTATCCAGCAGACGAATATCCAGCGATGAGGCTGCTGCCGGAAAATCTCATCCTTGTATCGGCGGAGAACCATGAGAGGATTCATGCTATCTACCGGCAAGGAAAGGATGCACGGCATGCGCTGACGAAGCAGCTGTTCCGCATTGTGCTGGCGGCGCCATCGGATTCGACGTCGTGGTATGACGAGGCAATCCGAAAGGCAGAGCGCAAAGGCCGGCGAAGAAGGTGATGGCGTGACGATGGTGATGTGTGATGATGATGCGTGCCGGTTCAACAATGACCGCGTCTGCGCGAACAAGAAGATTTACTGCGTCCGACGGAAATGCGTGAACCGCAGGAGTGCGAACAGCTGTCGCGAGACGATGAAGAACCACCCCGAAGGAAGCGAACGGCCGAAGATGCGCGACCAAAATCCGAAGAAGGGGCGCTGAGCATCATGGGCGGACGCGGGCTCGTGTGTACGTTTTGATTGGAAAGAACGATGTGCCACGAAACAAAATTTAGACAGAGTAAAAGGTGGGGAGGGCGATGAACGATGAAAACTTGAAGTCAATTTCAAAACGAACCACGAGCGAACAACGAGAAATAGCTCGAAAGGGCGGCCTTGCTTCTGGCAAATCTCGTCGGCGGAAAAAGGCCATTACGGACGTTGCGAAAATGATTGGAAATCTTCCGCGTCATGGAGGCGAGCCATCGGAACTTTCGAGTCTTGACGATGCGAGCGCGGCGAATGCGAATCTCACGGTCGATAGCATGATTCTCTTGAAGCTTGCGGAAAAAGCGATGAAGGGCGATGTCAAGGCTAGCGAGCTCTATTTCCGCATCCGCAGCGGCGAGTTCTACGGCAAGGACATCGAGCGCGCTGCGAACGTCGCGAAGCTTCGCGCGGAGACGAAAGCACTCAAGGAGACGAATCCTGTGGAGGCGCAGGGCGCTGTCGTCATCGTGGATAACATCCCGGATGAGCCGAAGGGGGAGACGCCATGACGGAGGTCAAGCTCAAAGATCTCATCGCGCCGTCGTTTTACGGGCTCTATCGGGATGTCAAGCGACACGGCCACACGCATTACTGGCTCTCCGGCGGGCGTGGCTCGACGAAGAGCTCATTCGTGAGCCTCACCATCCCGCTCGGCATGATGGCGCATCCTGAGCGCAACGCTGTCGTGTTCCGCCGCTATGGCTCGTACTTGCGCGACAGCGTCTTTTCCCAGATCATCTGGGCGCTTGATGTGCTCGGCGTCCTGCATCTCTGGCATGTCCAGAAAAGCCCGATGCAGATGATTTATACGCCGACGGGACAGCGCATCCTCTTCCGTGGCATGGACGACCCCATCAAGAGCAAGTCCATCAAGACGGAGCACGGATATTTCGCCTACATCTGGTACGAGGAAACCGCCGAGTTCGAGTCGATGGACGCGCTTGATACCGTCAATGCCTCGCTGATGCGCGGCGGCGAGCGATTCTGGGTGTTCTACTCATACAACCCGCCGAAGTCGAAGAACAGCTGGGTGAACGTGCAGTCGGAGCTCCCGCGCAAGGAGAAGCTGCTGCATCGGAGCACGTACAAGACCGTTCCGCCGGCATGGCTCGGTGAGCCGTTCCTGCTCGAAGCGGAGTATGTGAAGGAGCACAATCTCGAGAAGTACCGCTGGATGTATGGCGGCGAGGCCATCGGCACAGGCGGCGAGGTGTTCCGCAATGTGAGCATCCGCGCCATCACGGACGATGAAATCAAGCACTTCGACGATTACCGGCGCGGGCTTGACTGGGGCTATGGGCATGACCCCTTCACGTACATCGTCGGGAACTACGACAAGAAGCACCGGCGGCTGTTCCTTTTCTACGAGCGCTACAGTCTGAACGTCAGCAACCAGCAGGCGGCGGCCTGGGTGCGCGAAGAAAATACGCTGAACCAGATTGTCTACTGCGACAGCGCCGAGCCGAAGTCGATTGCGTACTTGCAGGGTGAAGGCATCAACGCCCTGCCTGCCGACAAATACGCTGGAAGCCGCACGGAAGGATATGCGTTCATGAGCGATGACATCGACGAGATCATCATCGATCCGTCGCGCTGTCCGAATGCCGCGCGCGAGTTCGTCGGCTACGAGCTCGAGCAAGACCCGTATGGGAACTTCAAGAGCAAGTATCCCGACCATGACGACCATACCATCGACGCCGTGCACTACGCGCTCAACGATGACATCGCGCATGTCTTCGTGCCGAGCGCCGGACGACAGCGTCTTTTCTGATGTTTTGCAGGAGGTGGCAGTATGCCGATTCTGACAAATTCCGTGACAGACAGGGACTACGACCTCCTGTATGATGCCTATACGGGCTCGGGAGGCTTCCTTGACGGCTCGTATCTCTTCCGTCACAAGCGCGAGGACGTGCGCGACTTCGACAT
>ONJV01000283.1 GCA_900318215.1 uncultured Veillonellaceae bacterium | reverse complement strand
TGCCGCTCCTCGGCGTCGGCGCGGCATTCGCGTTCCTCGCGATGATGTTCAATGTCCCGCTGCCGGGCGGCACGACGGGGCATGCGGTCGGCGGCACGCTGCTGGCCGTGCTGTTCGGGCCGTGGGCGGCGTGCCTTGCCATCAGCGTCGCTCTCGGCGTGCAGGCCGTGTTCTTCGGCGACGGCGGCATCCTCGCGTTCGGCGCGAACTGCTTCAACATGGCGTTCGTGCTGCCATTCGCGGGCTATGGCATCTATTCGCTCGTGAAAAAGCTCCTGCCTGCGCATCCCATCGCGGCGGCGGGCATCGGCGCCTACGTCGGCATCAATGGCGCAGCGTTCTGCGCGGCCGTCGAGTTCGGCGTCCAGCCGCTGCTCTTTCAGGACGCGGCGGGGCAGGCGCTCTACTGCCCGTATCCGCTCAGCGTCTCCCTCCCCGCCATGATGCTCGGCCATCTCACGCTCTTCGGCCTCGCCGAAGTCGTCTTCACGACGGCCGTGCTCGGCTACCTCGCGAAAACTGCGCCCGACGTCGTGCGCGGCGCAGCGCATATCGCAGCGAAGACGAGCCGCGCCGTCTACGCGCTCGTCGCGCTCCTGATCGTCGGCACGCCGCTCGGCCTGCTCGCCGAAGGCACGGCCTGGGGCGAATGGGGCGCGGACGAGATTGCGGAGACGACGGCGTCCGGTGCGGCGCTCGGCTACACGCCGCAGGGCATGGAGACAGGCTTTTCGTTTGACGCACTGTTCCCCGATTATGCAATCGAAGGCCTGACCGATGTGACGGGCTACATCCTCTCCGCCGTTCTCGGCGCAGCACTGCTCATCATCACATTCAAAGTGCTTGCATCGTTCAAGAAGAAAGAAACGAATTATGATGTTCCTGCGGAAAACTGAAAACGTTGCTTTAAAATCAGCCCCCCTCACAGAGGGGGGACGGGCCGCGTGAGCGGCGGGGGGAGTGTCGAAGGTAGGATGCATCTGTTTGAACGATTGGATTCTGCGAAGGTAGGACCGATATTTCCTGACTGGGGCAGACACGACGAAGACTATCGTCCCTCGCGAGACCGTGACGCATTCTTGTCCCGGTCTCTTTTGCGTGTCATGGATATCCTTTTCTCCCTGCGCGCGCAGGGGCGCCGCACGAGCAGGATTCCCGCGCTCGGGGCGCTTTTATTGCTCTTTGCATGGATTCTCTTCATCGTTCTTGCACAGACGACGACGCTGCTCTTCATCGCGACAGCTGTGGCGTTCGCCGTCCTTGCGGCCTTTTCCGGCCGTGCCATCCGCCGCGTTCTCGGCGGGGCGCTCGCGGCGGCACTGTTCTCGCTCCTGCTCGTGCTGCCGGCGTTTTTCCTGAGTGCGGGTGGCGGGCGCGCGCTTCTCTTGCCGTGGAAGTCGTTCCTGACGATGGCAGGCGTCATGATGCTCGCGGAATCGCTGATGTGGCACGACGTCACGCGGGCGCTCGCGCGGCTGCACGTGCCGGAAACCGTCATCTTCCTGCTCGACACGATGCTCCGCTCGCTCTACATGCTCGGCTTGGAAGCCGGCCGCCTGCTCCTCGCGCTCAAGCTTCGTTCCATCGGCCGCAACCGCCAGAAAAGCCGCGCGATGGGCGGCGTGCTCGGCAGCCTCTACCTCCAGGCCGGCCGCCTCTCGCAGGCAACGTACGAAGCCATGCGCTGCCGCGGCTTTGTCGGCACCTACGGCGCTTGCAAGCCCCCCTCACAGAGGGGGGACGGGCCCGAAGGGCGGGGGGAGTGTGGACGCTCGAAAGAATCAGATAGGAGCTCGAAAGATATGTTGACATTCGAAGACGTCTGCTTTGCCTACGACGCCGCACCCACTCTCCGCCACGTCACTTTCACAATCCGCCGCGGCGACACCGTCGCCATCCTCGGCCCGAATGGCGCGGGCAAATCGACGCTGCTCTCTTTGCTGAACGGCATCCATTTCCCCGAGACGGGCCGCTACCTCTTCGAGGGCACAGAAATCACGGCCGAAAAGATGCGCGAGCACCGCTACAGCAAATGGTTCCACCAGCGCATCGGCTACGTCTGGCAGGACGCTGGCGCGATGCTGTTCTGTCCGACCGTCGAGGAGGAGCTCGCATTCGGCCCGCGCCAGATGGGGCTAGGCGTTGCGCAGGTGCAGGAGCGCACCGAGGATGCACTTCGCATGTTTGCCATCGGCCACCTGCGCGGCCGCGCGCCCTACACGCTTTCGGGCGGCGAGAAGAAGCGCGTCGCGATGGCGGCCATCCTCACGGTGAATCCCGCCGTCTGGACATTTGACGAGCCGACGGCAAACCTTGACGACGACGGCATCGAGGGCTTCCATGCGTTTCTCGAGAGCCTCCAATCGGCAGGCAAGACCATCGTCTTTTCCACGCACGACGAAGCGCTGGCCCGCGCCTATGCCACGAAAATCCTCCGCGTCCAGAAAGACCATACCGTCACGGTGGAAGAAAACGGCGCCGC
>ONJV01000198.1 GCA_900318215.1 uncultured Veillonellaceae bacterium | reverse complement strand
CGCGCTTCGCCTGCCACTTCATCTCGGGTGTCGTGTTCTTCGCGAGCTATGCACCCGAAGGCATGAACCCGGCCGTGTAGTCGATGGTGTTCAATGCGACATATCTCGTGCCGGATTTCATCATCTGCTTCATCATTTTGAAACTGCTGCCAGTCAAACGGATTTTCCAGTCGCTGCAGAAATGAAACGAGCCCGCGAAGATTGTTCCTTCGCAGGCTCGTTCGTATCATAAAGTAAATTCCCGTCTTCGACACCCGCTCAGTCGCCTTCGGCGACAGCTCTCCCTGAGGGAGAGCCTTTTCATTTCAGTCTTTTTTCTCGCGGATGACGACGCGCTCGGTGCCGTCGGTTGCGCCGAGCTGGACGCTGACGCTCTCGTGCTTCGAGGTCGGGACGTTCTTGCCGACGTAGTCGGCGCGGATGGGCAGTTCGCGATGGCCGCGGTCGATGAGGACGGCAAGCTGGATGGTCGTCGGGCGGCCCATGTCGATGAGAGCATCGAGCGCGGCACGGATGGTGCGGCCCGTGTAAAGGACGTCGTCGACGAGGATGACGTCCTTGCCCGTGATGTCGACGGGGAGCTCAGTCTCATGGATGATGGGCTGATAGGAGAGCGTGGAGAGGTCGTCACGGTAGAGCGTGATGTCAAGGACGCCGACAGGCGGACGTTTGCCCTCGATGCCCTCGATTTCCTTCGCGATGCGCTCAGCGATGGGGACGCCGCGCGTGCGGATGCCGACGAGGACGATGTCGTCCATGCCTTTGTTCTTTTCGAGAATCTCGTGGGAGATGCGCGTGAGGGCGCGGCGGATGGCGCTCTCGTCCATGAGGACGGTTTTTTCTACGAGGACGGACATAAATGTTCACGCTCCTATCTGTAAAGGAAAAATAAATGGTCGCGGAGTTTTGTTCTTGCTTGGGTCGGGAGGGGGCTTCCGCTGGCACCCACGGACGATTCCTTAACGGGTTCCAGCGAAAGCCCCCTCCCTCCCAAAGTCACATCGATGACGCGACGTGCAGTTTTGCAAATAGCGTCGTCAATACATCAGATTGCCAGCATCGCTTATTCAGGAGCCCCCCTCCCAGAGGGGGGACGGGCCCGAAGGGCGGGGGGAGTGTCGAAGGTAGAGCCTATCAGACCTTCGATTGTTCTCTGCGAAGACTCGATATAATCTCCATCATATCCTCTGGCACCGCCGCTTCAAAGTGCATCCTCTCCCCCGTCTTCGGATGCGTGAGGTCGAGACTCTTCGAATGAAGCGCCTGCCCGGCAATCTGGAACGGGTTCTTGCGGTTCCCATACTTCGGGTCGCCGACGAGCGGGTGGCCGATGCTAGTCATGTGGACGCGAATCTGATGGGTGCGGCCGGTTTCGAGGCGACATTCGACGAGGGTGTACTTGCCGTAGCGTTCGAGGACGCGGAAGTGGGTAACAGCGGGCTTGCCACCTGTACGTGCGCGTCGCGGTCTTTTCCTTGATCTGCTCGGCGAGGCTGACGTGGGCGCGGTCGTTCTTGGCGCAGACCATGACGCCCGAGGTGTCCTTGTCGAGGCGATGGACAATGCCGGGACGGATTTCGCCGTTGATGCCCGAAAGGTCCTTGCAATGATAGAGCAGCGCATTGACGAGCGTGCCGTGCGTGACGCCGGCGGCCGGGTGGACGACCATGCCGCGCGCCTTGTTGACGACGATGATGTCTTCGTCTTCATAGAGGATGTCGAGCGGCAGGTCTTCCGGCAGGACTTCCGTCGCCTCGGGTGCGGGGAGCACGAGCGTAACGGTCTCGCCGCCGCGGCTCTTGTAGCCGGCCTTCTGCGCGCGGCCGTCGACTCTGACGTCGCCCGAGGCGATGAGCTTCTGGATATGGGAGCGCGTGAGCTCGGGCTGCATGCGCGCGAGGAAGCGGTCGAGGCGCTCGCCCGCCGTGTCCATGCGGCAGGTGACAGCGTTTTCCGCAGGTGTTTCACTCACAGGTATCTCCCTCCCCGGAAGCCGCCCCATCCTTCGATGCGGCCGAGCGGGCCGGCCTTCGATTCCCCGCCGAAGCGCGTGGGAAACAGGATGGCGAGAATCATGCAGGCGACGCCGCCGCAGATGGCGATGTCGGCAATGTTGAAGACGGGCCAGATGCGCAGATCGAGGAAATCGACGACGAGGCCCGTCGTGATGCGGTCGATGAGGTTGCCGACGGCACCGGCAACGAGCGCGACAGCACCGTAGCGCAGCATGGGCGCCTCGCCGCGCAAACGCGGATAAAAGAACGCCGCGAGCACGAGCAGCAGCGCTCCTGCCGCGATGAAGAACATGCGCTCATGCGCAAAGATGCCGAATGCCGCGCCGGGATTCAGCACGTAGGTGATGTGGAAGACGTGCGGGATGACGGGAAGCGATTCGCCGGGCAGGAACGTCATGCGGATGAACGCCTTGACGAGCTGGTCGAGCGCGAGGATGCCGAAAAAGAGGACGATGGCCATCACGCGAGATGTTCCTCCGTCGTCGTGGCCGTCGCAGCAGCCGCAGCTGCCTCAACGCTGGCCGTCGCTGCTGCCGGCGCCTTTTCTGCGACAGGTGCTGCGACGCTCTCGGCACGGCTCTTTGCCTCGGAGGCCGCACGGTCGGCCGCCGTCGGATCCGGCACTTCCTTCATCGTCTGGTCGATGATAGCGAGCTGCTGGACGAGCGACGTGCGGACTTTCGTCATGTAGTCGTTCTTGTCGCGGACGAGGCGGTCGTATTCATCGACGATGCGGCGCACGCGCTCGCGAGCCTCGGTCACGATGCGGCGGGCATCGTCCTCGGCCTTGTGGCGCGCTTCCTTGCAGTCGATTTCCGTCTGACGGCGCAGGTTCTGGCAGTCACGCGCCGTCGTCTCCTTCAGCGCGTCGGCATTCTCCTTCGCGCTCTTCGTGACCTCTTCGGCCGTCTTCTGCGCCATGACGAGCGTGTCCTTGATGGTCTGCTCGCGGCTAACGTAATCGACATTAGCCTTCTTGCTGAGCTCGAGGTCTTTTTTGAGCTGGTCGTTCTCGCGATAGAGGCGCTCGTAGTCATTGACGACCTGATCGAGGAATTCGTCGATCTCATCCTCGTTGTACCCGCGGAAGCTCCGCTTGAACTCCTTGTTGTGGATATCCATTGGTGTAAGCAAAACAGAAAATCTCCTTTGTCCCTTTTATCCCATTTTTCTTTCTCTCAAAGGTATCGTTTCAGCACAACGCTCGTGCGGCCTTTCTTCGTGAGGCCGCGAATCTCTTCGACCTCGAGGCGACCGCGGCCGCGCATCGAGAGCACGTCGCCCTGCTTGACCGTCTGCGAAGCGCTCTTGACGCTCTGCCAGTTGAGCTTGAGCTTCTCGGCCTTGATGTCGGCAGCTGCGCGGCTCCGCGAAAAGCCGAAGCCCGCCGCCGCGATGCTGTCCACGCGCAGCGACGCGACCGTCGCACGGATTTCCTTGGCGCGCTCCTCTTTCGGCGCGATGGCCGCGAGGTCGTCTTCCGTGACCTCGACGGCGGCTGAGCCGATTTCCTTGAGATTCGCGATGAGATACTCCGCCATCTTCTTGTCGCAGAGGATGCGCGCACTGTCGCCGGTCGCGAGGATGTCGCCGATCTTGCCGCGCTCGATGCCGAGCCCCATGAGCGAGCCGAGCACGTCGCGGTGGCCGAGCCGCACGAACGTGCCGTTCCACGTCGCGCGCACGACGGCGATGTCGTAGGCGGGCGAGCCGCCGAAGTCGCGGTCGCGGAACATCGCGCGGCAGCGCTCGGCGCCCCGGTAGCCGCCGTCGAAATCAACGACGAGCGACGGATAGTTCGCCGCAATCGTCTCGGCGATTTCCTGCCCGAACGGGTCGAGGAAGTCCGTCAGACGGAACTTCTGGCTCTTTTCGGCCTGCTCGGCGAGGTCGACGAGGCGCTCGGCCTCCTCGGCCCCCTCCGTGCCGCGATAGTAGCGCAGGAGCTTTTCACGTTGTTCTCCCATAAACTGCAGATTCCCCTTACTTCTTGAGCCACGGCATCTCGGCCGAGACTTTCTTTTCCTCTTCCGTATACGTCACGTTGACGTTCGACGGCGCACAGAGGAAGACATTCCGGCCGACCTTCTTGATCTCGCCATTCAGCGCATACGTCGTGCCGCTGATGAAGTCGATGATGCGCTTCGCGGCATCGGCGTCCGTATTCTCGAAATTGATAACGACAGGCCGCTTCTCGCGCAGGCAGTTCGCGACCTGCTGGGCGTCGTCAAACGACTTCGGCTCGATGACGATGACGCGCAGCTTGATGTTTCCCTGCGCGCTCTCCCGCGCAGACTGCGCGCTCGAAAAGTCAACGACGTTGCGCGCCGATGGCTCCGGGCGGTTCGGACGTTCAAACTTTGGCACGGATGGTTCTTCCTCCTCTTCCTCTTCTTCCTGCTGTTCCTGCTCTTTTTGTTCTTCTTCGTCGATCTCGTCTTGCAGGCGCTTCTCTTCCTCGCTGTCAATCAGGCCGATCTTCCCGCAGAACTTGTCGATGATCTTCATAATCCGTCACTTCCTTCAGTGGGGAGTTTTTCCATATTGGCGCGGGCCGAAGATCGCCGTGCCGACACGCACGATGTTCGCCCCTTCCTCGATGGCCATCTCGTAGTCATGCGACATCCCCATCGATAAATACTTTATATTCGACGCAGCAAAGGGCATTTCCTTTGCTTCCATGAAAATTTCATGCATCCGGCGGAACAGCGGGCGGCAGCGCTCGCGATCCTCGTAGTCAGGCGCAATCATCATGAGGCCGCAGAGATGGAGGTGCGGAAGCGCATCGCAGAGCTTCAGGAGTTCCGGCAGGTCTTCTTCAAAGACACCGCTCTTCTGCGGCTCCTTCGCGAGATTCACCTGCACGAGGACGTCCTGCACCTTGCCGATCTTGCCTGCTTCTTTGTCGAGCGCCTTGGCAAGGTGCGTCGAATCGACGGACTCGATGATGTCGAAAATCTTGACGGCCTGCTTCGCCTTGTTCGTCTGCAAGTGGCCGATCAGGTGCCACGTCGCGGCATCAGGGCCGACGACTTCGTACTTGCCCTGCGCCTCCTGCACGCGGTTCTCGCCGACATTCGTGACGCCGGCCGCGAGCGCCTCCTGCATGGCCGAGACGTCATGATTCTTCGTCACGGCGACGAGCGTCACGTCATCCGTGAGCTCTGGCGCACGGCGCGCTTTCGCCGCCGCAATCTTCTCTTCGACTTCCTGCAATTTTTCCGCTATCATCGATGCTGCCTCCCCGCAAAAATCCTCATGATGATGTTGCTGTCAAAATCGTTTCACGCCTCGGGCTTCAGCGCAATCATGGCCGCGATGCGGCCCGTCTTGCCGCCGTCGGCGCGGTACGAATAATACCACTTGTGGCGGCAGCAGGTACATTCGCCAGCCACCTGGATGTTTTCCTCCGGCACGCCCGCGCGCAGCATCTGCTGGCGGTTCGCCTCCCAGAGGTCGAGATAGGTATGGCCATCCTGCTCCTTCAGCAAGCACGCGTCTGCATAGGGAAAAGACGTGCGGAACTTGTCGGCGACTTCCGTGCCGACTTCGTAGCAGCACGGCCCGATGGCCGGGCCGATGCCGACGAGCACGTCTTTCGGCTGTGTGCCGAATTCCTCGCCCATGCGATGAAGCGTCTTTTCTGCGATGCTTGCAACTGTGCCCTTCCAGCCGCCATGCGCGATGCCCGCCGCATGATGCTCGGGGTCGAGGAACAGGATGGGCGTGCAGTCCGCGAAGCAGAGCAGCAGCGGCAGATTCGGCGTATCCGTGATCAGCGCATCCGTCGCAGGAATGCAGTCCGCATAATCCGTCGCGCCGCGTCCGGCATCTTGCTCCGTGACGCGCGCGACGGCGTCGCCATGCACCTGCTCGGGCGTCACGATGCGCGCACCATCAAGGCCGAGGCTTGCGGCAAAGCGGCGGCG
>ONJV01000181.1 GCA_900318215.1 uncultured Veillonellaceae bacterium | reverse complement strand
ATAACCATTATCTTGCCGCATAGAAAAAGCGGCTCGCCACTCAAGCGAACCGCAAATCCATTATTTTTTTCCGTGTCCTATTGACGGGGTGCACACCAACGTGCAACAGCCCCTTTTTCTTTGTCCGGGGCGTGTCCTTGTACCGTTGCCCCGCAGGAAAACGTGTCTGTTTGTGCGCTCGTTACGTGCGCGGTGGGAAAATATTGAAGCCGATGCCTTGCAGAACCAGGTGTTTTTTTATACAATTAAGGAAGCGCTGATGAAATGAGGTGCGCCGGACTTTTCTGGGCACAGCATGCATCAGCGCTGCGCAAGGCGTAACAGTAGAGGAAGAGGGGCGTTTTCATGATTGTTGGCACGATGGAGGCCGCGGAACAGGGGTATGTGGAGTTTCCGCCCATCCTGCGCGAGGCGCTGGCGTTTTTGCGAGCGCATGATTTCAAGAAGATGGCCGATGGCCATTATCCCATTCGCGGTGAGCAGTGCTATGCGAATCTCGATCGCTACACGACGCGGGAGGCAGATGCTTGTTTTCCTGAGACGCACCAGCGTTTCGTCGATATCCAGTATCTCATCGAGGGGGAGGAGTATCTTGGCTGGTGTCCGCTGAGTCCTGAGCTCTCGGTGCACACGCCCTATGATGCGGCGCGCGACGTCACGTTTTATGAGCGGCTCGTCCCGGAGAGCAACCTCGTGCTGCTGCCCGGGAGTTTCGCCGTGCTCTTCCCGGAGGATGTGCATCGTCCGCAGGTGGCGACGGAGGACGGGCCTGCGCCAGTGACAAAGGTCGTTGTCAAGATTTCCACGGAGCTGCTCTGACACGCTTGCGGGCGTTTTGCCCGTTGCGCCAATGACAACCCGGTCGGAGTTTCATGGAGAGATAGAGCTATACGAGGCAGGAGGAATTATTACCCATGACGGTGAGAAGACTTTTCGTAGAAAAAAGACAGGGATTCTTCGACATCCCCGCGCAGCAGCTTTGCGACGACCTGACGGAGACGTTCCGCCTCACAGGCCTCAAGGCCGTGCGCATCATCAACCGCTATGATATCGAGGGACTCAGCGACGAGGAGTACGAAAAGGTGAAATCCGTCGTCTTCTCCGAGCCGCCCGTCGACGTCGTCTATGAGGAGAAGCTGCCGCATTTCCCCAATTCCCGCGTGTTCGCGATGGAGTACCTGCCCGGGCAGTACGATGTGACGGCAGACTCGGCGGCGCAGTGCGTGCAGCTCGTGACGGCCAAGGAGCGCCCCGAGATCCGCACGGCGCGCGTCATCGTCATCGTCGGCGATGTGGATCGCGAGACTTTTGACGAGATCAAGGCGTATTGCATCAACAAGGTCGAGAGCCGTGAAGCCTCCCTCGAGAAGCCCGCGTCTCTCGAGATGAAGATGACGCCGCCCGCGGACGTCAAGGTGCTTGAGCAGTTTAACGGTCTCGACGACGCCGGACTGCAGGCGTTCATGGACGAGATGGGCTTCGCCATGAGCTTCGAGGATCTGAAGTTCTGCCAGACGTATTTCCGCGACACGGAGCACCGCGCGCCGACGGTCACGGAGCTGCGCGTCATCGATACCTACTGGTCCGACCACTGCCGTCACACGACGTTCACGACGGCCATCGACATGGTGGATATCGAGGACGGCTATTTCAGCCCGGCGCTGCAGGCCGCGTACAATCAGTACCTCAAGGATCGCGACAGCGTCTATGGGGAGACGACGACGCGCGAGGTCACGCTCATGGATCTCGCGGTCATCGGCATGAAGGAGCTCCGCAAGGAGGGCCTGCTCGAGGATCTCGACAAATCGGAGGAGATCAACGCCTGCAGCATCGAGATCAAGGCGGACATCGGCGGCAAGCAGGAAGACTGGCTCGTGATGTTCAAGAACGAGACGCACAACCATCCGACGGAGATCGAGCCGTTCGGCGGTGCGGCGACCTGCCTCGGCGGCGCCATCCGCGATCCGCTCTCCGGGCGTTCCTATGTCTATCAGGCCATGCGCGTGACGGGCGCCGCGGATCCGCGCCGTCCGCTTTCTGAGACGCTGCCCGGCAAGCTGCCGCAGAAGAAGATCACGCTCGGCGCTGCCGCAGGCTACAGCTCCTATGGCAACCAGATCGGCCTCGCGACGGGGCAGGTGCAGGAGGTCTACCACGAGGGCTACATGGCGAAGCGCATGGAGATCGGCGCCGTCATCGCCGCCGCGCCGAAGAAGAACGTCGTGCGCGAGCGGCCGGCGGCCGGCGACATCATCGTGCTCGTCGGCGGACGCACGGGCCGCGACGGCTGCGGCGGCGCGACGGGCTCGTCGAAGGAGCACACGGAGGAGTCCCTCACGAGCTGCGGCGCGGAGGTCCAGAAGGGCAATCCGCCGACGGAACGCAAGATCCAACGCCTGTTCCGCAATCCCACTGTCTCGCGCATGATCAAGCGCTGCAATGACTTCGGCGCGGGCGGCGTCTCCGTCGCCATCGGCGAGCTCGCCGACGGCCTTATCATCGACCTCGATGCCGTGAAGAAGAAGTACGAGGGCCTCGACGGCACGGAGCTCGCCATCTCCGAGTCGCAGGAGCGCATGGCCGTCGTGCTCGATCCAAAGGATCTCGCGGCGTTCACCAAATACGCAGACGAGGAGAATCTCGAGGCGACGCAGGTCGCCGTCGTGACGGAGGAGCCGCGCCTCATCATGAAATGGCGCGGCGCGCCCATCGTGCAGATGAACCGTTCGTTCCTCGATACGAACGGTGTGCGCCAGCATGTCACGGCGAAGATCGCCGCGCCGGATGAGAGCAAGCGCTATCTCGTGTCCATGACACCTGAGGCAGCGGCGCAGGGCAACGACATCGAGAAAGCCTGGCTCGCGAACCTCACAAACCTCAACGTCTGCAGTCAGAAGGGACTCGCGGAGCGGTTCGACTCGACGATCGGCGGCAATACGGTGCTCATGCCGTTCGGCGGCAAGACGCAGCTCGCGCCGCAGGAGGGCATGGTGGCGAAGCTGCCCGTGCTCGGTGCGGAGACGACGACGGCGACGGCGATGACGTTCGGCCTCAATCCGTACTTCACGGAGTGGAGTCCGTTCCACGGCTCCGTTTACTCCGTCGTCGAGGCGGCGGCGAAGATGGTCGCGCTCGGCGGTCGCGCGGACAAGATCCGTCTGACGTTCCAGGAGTATTTCGAGAGCCTCGGCAAGGATCCGGAGAAATGGGGCAACCCGTTCGCCGCGTTGCTTGGTGCGCTCTGGGCGCAGCACCAGCTGAAGATTCCCGCCATCGGCGGCAAAGACTCGATGTCCGGCACGTTCGAGCACATCCATGTCCCACCGACGCTCGCGGCGTTCGCCGTCGACGTGCTGCCAGCGGACCGCGCCGTCTCGGCGGAGTTCAAGTACGCGGACAACAAGGTCTACGCGGTGCCCTGCCGCAAGGACAAGATGGATCTGCCGGTCTTCGACCAGCTCAACAAGAACTTCGCGAAAATCAGCGCGCTCACAGCCGCGAAGAAGGTCTTCTCGGCGCGCAGCGTCGGTATGGGCGGCATCGCGGCCGCGATTACGAAGCTCTGCATCGGCAATATGGTCGGCTTTAAATTCACGAAGCAGGTCACGCGCGAGGAGCTGTTCTGCCCGGACTACGGCACGATCCTCCTCGAGGTCGCGGCCGGCTCCGACATCGAGCAGCAGCTCGCTGGCACGGGCTGCTATGAGCTCGGTGTCACGACGGCCGTGCCGAGCATCGTCTGCGGCAACGTCGTCGTGAGTCTCAAGGAGGCCGTCGAGGCTTACACGAAGCCGCTCGAGAAGATTTTCCCGACGCAGGTGAGCCGCAAGGCGAAGGATACGGCCGTCTGGCGCCCCTATGAGACGGGCAATGTCATCAAGGGCACGAAGAAGCTCGTGCGGCCGCGCGTCTTCATTCCCGTGTTCCCCGGCACGAACTGCGAATACGATTCCGCGCGCGCCTGGGAGCGCGCGGGCGCGGAGGCGGAGACGCTCATCGTGCGCAACCTCACGCCGCAGGCTGTCGAGGAGACGGTCGACGCCATCGTCAAGGGCATCCAGCAGGCACAGATTATCATGCTGCCGGGCGGTTTCTCCGGCGGCGATGAGCCGGACGGCTCCGGCAAGTTCATCGCTGCGATGTTCCGCCATCCGCGCATCGCGGAGGAGGTCATGCGCCTTTTGAGCCATCGCGACGGCCTCATGCTCGGCATCTGCAACGGCTTCCAGGCGCTCATCAAGCTCGGCCTCGTGCCGTACGGCGAGATCCGCGACCTCACGGACAGCTCGCCGACGCTCACGCACAACACGCTCGGCCGCCACGTCTCCTGCATGGTCACGACGCGCGTCGCCTCGAATCTCTCGCCGTGGTTCAACAACGTCAAGGTCGGCGACGTCCACCGTATCGCTGTCTCGCATGGCGAGGGCCGCTTCGTCGCGGATCAGGAAATCATCGCGAAGCTCCGCATGCGCGGCCAGATCGCGACGCAGTACGTCGACGATGACGGCAAGCCGTCGATGCAGATTCCGTTCAACCCGAACGGCTCCGTCAACGCCATCGAGGGCATCACGAGCCCGGATGGCCGCGTGCTCGGCAAGATGGGCCATTCGGAGCGCATCGGCGAGGATATCGCCAAAAATGTCCCGGGCGACAAAGATCAGCAGCTCTTCGAGGCTGGCGTCGCCTACTATAAATAAGCATCAGGAAGAGAGAAGGCTCTGCACGGCAGTTCGTGCGGGGCTTTTTCTCAACAGAGATTTCATGTCGAAGTGGCCGCTTTTCTGATGGCGCGCCGCTCATGCAGCGGCTTCGTCCAGGCGTGCTGCGGTGAATTTGCGTAGATGCGCTGTATCTCTCTAGGAGACAAACCGGAGGCGTAGCAGAGCTACGCTGAGGATTGTAGGGCGACGAGAGGACAGTGCAGATATGCAAAGGCAGGGTACCGAATTAATCAGTGATTCCTAAAGAGGAGGAGATTTCCTATGAAGAAACTGACCATGATCGTCATGCAGGGCTGCCCCTACTGCGCGGCAGCGAGGAGGGCCATCAAAGAGCTCAAGGCAGAGCAGGCGGCATACGCGCCGCTCACGGTGGAAGAGATTGAGGACGGCAGCGCGGCGGCGCAGGCGTATGGGAAAGATTACTACTATGTGCCGAGCGTCTTCATCGAGGGGGAGAAGTGCTTCGAGGCCCAGCCCGGCCAGTCAGATGAGAGTATCAAGCAGGCAGTGGCCCGTGCGTTTGACCGGGCGCTGGAGGCGTGAATCGGCAACGGCGGAATAAATCAAGGTTTCTCTTTTTGACCTATTGACATTTTGACTAATATGAGTACAATAGAAGATGTAGAGAGGAAAGGGGAACGGCCAAGGGGGCCAGGCCTCCGGACGAACCTCTGAACCCTCGAGTATCGAATGGTTTGAAGTTCCGGTTCCTGCAGCAAGGAATCGGCAAGACTCAGAAAGGGGATCTTGATGATGTTTGGTTTGGTTCCATTTGTCTCGCACAAAGATCTTGAGAAAGAAGATAACCTCTTCAATCGCTTCCTGAATGTCTTTGACGAACCGTTTATGGACAACTTCCGTATGCCGGAGTTCAAGGTGGATGTCAAGGACAATAAGGACAGCTACGACCTGACGGCTGAGCTGCCGGGGCTCAAGAAGGAAGATATCTCCCTCACGTATGACAATAACTATCTGACCATCGCGACGAAGCACGCAGACAGCAAGGACGAGAAGGATGAGAAGGGCAACTTCGTTCGCCGTGAGCGCAGCACGAGTAGCATGAGCCGCAGCTTCTACATCGACAATATTGATGAA
>ONJV01000018.1 GCA_900318215.1 uncultured Veillonellaceae bacterium | reverse complement strand
AATGACGATGAATTTCCCTTGTGCCTCTGTATGCGCAAACCGATTCTGTCCCAAGCTTGGTACTTGCTCGATCTTGTAGATTGCCACACCGACATTCGAAGTGTATCCGCCCTTCACTTTTCCAAGGCCCTGAATCTCACACGTATAGTCTTCCATTTGCTGCTTCTGCTTCGCAGACGAACTCGACGATGCCTGCTGACTTGAAGAAGACGTTCCTCCATCATTCTTCGCAGAATTTGGCATCATCAAAAACGTAAAGAAACCAACAGCCATTACAAAAGCAAGAATCACGACAACGCCCAGGCATCCAATCTTGAAGGCTTTCATCACTTCGACCATCTCCTTCAAACTTCATACAGCTCTATCTGTCTTTCATTCTACTACAAATGCCCCCCCTGTAAAGACAAATCGGAATACAAAGAAGCCAGAATCCATTCAAACGATAGATTCTGGCTTTTAAAGGCTTTTCTCAGTCAAGAAGCTGTTTCAATTTTCTCCACGATGAGTGCCTGCATCCATTTCGGCGGCATCCTGCGACCAGCATTCCAGTCCTGTACTGTGCGATAGGGGGCACCGAGAAGTTCTGCAAGTGCCTTGATGTTCATTCCAGCCTGTTCTCTGGCATACTTGATGGGATTGTTTTCGCGGTCGATGATTTTTTGATAAGCTTCTGTGTCAGCCGTCACAAGGTTCACGAATCCATTTTTAGGAACCGCAACCTCTTCGAGCGGCGTCGGCTTTTTTAGTTCTGCATGATCATGCTCTGCATTCCAACATGCGAATCCCAGAAAGTCCGCAGCCATGTCAATGGCATCTACGACATCTTCGCCCTGCGTCGCACCGCCAAAGTCTGGAAACGCGACGACGTAGCCACCATCTTCCGGCGTGAAAACAGCCGGATACACATATTTTGCCATTTCCAATCCCCCATTGATTATTTGATGCCTGCTTCTTTCAGGATGGCATCGACTGTTCCGCTTTTCATTTCCTGCGAATCATGACGTGGCACCATGAAAATCTTGCCATTCGCTTTGTTCACCCATTGGTCATGTCGGCCACCATGTCGCAAAAACTTGCATTGATTCTTTCGCAGGAATCTTTTCAACTCGGCACCCGTCATAATTTATCTCCTTACACTGTATTATATACGCATTGCGTATATCTTTCAAGATACCCAATCAAGAAATCTCACCGCACAAAATACGGTTTCAGCGCCAGCGTCACAAAGAACACGCCGGCCGAGACGACGACGATGGTGGCGCCGGCGGCCATGTTGAAGTAGTAAGCGAGCAGGAGGCCCGTGATGCCGGAGACGAGGGCGGCGAGGATGGAGACGGCGTGATACTGCTTGACGTTCTGCGCGACATTGCGCGCGGCGGCGGCTGGCAGGACGAGCAGGGCGTTGATGATCAGGATGCCGACCCACTGGATGCTGATGGAGACGATGATCGCGAGGAGCGCCGCGAATGCGCTCTGAATCCAGAATGACGGGATGCCGCGGCTCCGCGCGAACGAGGCGTTGATGGAGAGCACGAGCAGGCGGTTGAACAGCACGCCCCACGCCGCGAGCACGAGCAGGAAGATGATGGCGAGCGCGCCGATGTCGTCGGGCGTGACGCTCAGGATGTCGCCGATGAGGTACGACGAAAACTTGTTGAATCCCCCGCCGTAGCTCATCATCATGAGGCCGAGCGCGATGGCCGTCGAGGAAAAGACGCCGATGATCGTGTCCGTCGATGCCGTGCTCTTGTTCTGGATGTACGTGATGAAGATGGCGAAGGCAACGGAAAACAGCACGAGCGAAAGGAGCGGCGAGACGGAGCCCAGGAGCACGCCGATGGCGATGCCCGTGAACGCGCCGTGGCCGAGCGAGTCGGAGAAAAATGCCATGCGGTTCGAGACGACCATCGTGGAGAGCAGGCCGAAGAGCGGTGTCACGAGCAGGATGGCGAGGAACGCATTGAGCATGAAGTGATGCCCTGCCCACTCGAACGGCAGGAGCGTCTGCAAGACGGCGTAAATCGATATCATCCGCGCTCCCCTCCTTCCATCGGCTCTGCGGTTTCTGCGGCCCCGCTCTCGGGAATGTCTGCCGCCGCCTCGCGCGCCGTCTCGCCCGCAAGCAGGCCGAAGATGTGCTTCGTGCGCGCATCGGCAAAGACTTCTTCCGGCATGCCGGAGCAGATGACGCCCTTGTTGAGCAGCACGACCTGGTCAGCATGCTTTGCCACCATGTTGAGGTCGTGCGAAATCAGGATGATGGCCATATCCTCTTTTTCGCGCAGGTCGGCGACGATTTCATAGAAGAGTTCGAGACCATTCTGATCGACGCCCGAGACCGGCTCGTCAAGCAGCAGCAGGTCGGGCATCGGGTCGAGTGCGAGCGCGAGCAGGACGCGCTGGAGCTCGCCGCCCGAAAGCGCGCCGAGGCGCCGGTCGATGAGGTGCTCGGCATGGACGCGCGCAAGGCTTTTTTCAATGCGCGCGCGCAATTTCCCCGCAGGGAACAGCCAGACCGGACGTCGCGTCAGACACGCACAGAAGATGTCCTGCACGCTCGTCGGCGCACTGACGTCGAAACGCAGGTACTGCGGCACGTAGCCGATGACGGGATGGCCCGTGTGCTTGCCCTTGGCATCGACGTAATGAAGCTTGCCTGTATGCGGCACCTCGCCGAGGATGGCTTTCAAAAGTGTGCTCTTTCCCGCGCCGTTCGGGCCGATCAGCGCGGTCAGCTGGCCGCAGTGGACATGCAGGTTGACGTGGTCGAAAATCGTGAGGCGTCCGGCTTTGACGCCGAAATCCTCAATCTTCGTGCAGCAGAGCTTCGTGCAGTCGTCGCAGGACGCCGCATGATGATGCAGGATGGTCTTGAACAAAAGTGAATTCTCCTAACTGGTGAAATTATTTCCGCAGGCGGGAAAAGGCATGGCAGCCCCAGAGAAAGCAGACGACGGCATAGGCCGCAAGCACGAGCGCCGAGCTCATGGCGACGTCCTGCCCCGCGCCAATGCCGCGCAGGAGGTAACTCGTATGCGTCAGCGGCAGGAGCTCGATGACGTAGCGCACGAAATCTGGCAGCGCGTGCGTCGAAAAGAACGTACCGCAGAGGAACGACATCGGCAGCAGGATGTACGTGTTGACCTGCCCCATTTCCTCATACGTGTTGATCTTCATGGCCGCGAGGAAGCCGATTTCAGCAAAGATGGCACAGTTCAGCACGAGCACGAGCAGGAACGCCGGCGTCAAAAAGAAATGCGCGCCGAACGCCAGTGCGAGCACGAAGATGATGGCCGACGAAATCAAGCCGCGCAGCACGGCCGCGAGGACTTTGCCGATGACGAAAGCCGGCGGCCAGATCGGCGCGATGATGTACTCTTCGAGGCTCTTGTGATAGATGCGCTCGGCATGGACGGGCGTGATGCTGTTGAAGCTGATGTTCATCGAATTCAGCGCGAGGATGCCCGGCACGAGGAAGTCGAGATATGTGCCCGAATCGATCTGGATGCTGCGGCCGAGCCCCCAGCCGAACGCCACGAGATAGAGCATTGGCGCGACCATGCGCGAAAGGATGAATTTCGTCATGCGGCGTTTCAGCACGACCCAGTCGCGCCAGAACACCGTCCAGATGTCGAAAAGCGCTCCCGAAACGCTGCTCATGACGACACCTTCTTTCCCGTGAGCTTCAAAAAGACATCTTCGAGCGTCGGCAGGCCTGTCTTCTCCTTGAAATGCGCCGGGCTGTCGAGATCAACGAGGTGCCCTTGCGAAAGCATCGCGACGCGGTCGCAGAGCGCTTCGGCCTCCTCGATGTAGTGCGTCGTGAGAAAGACCGTGACGCCCTGCTCTTTCATCGTGCGGATGAGCTCCCAGATGCGGCGGCGCACCTGCGGGTCGAGCGCGACGGTCGGCTCGTCGAGGAACAGCACGCGCGGATGATGAATGAGTGCCCGCATGATGAGCAGGCGGCGCTTCATGCCGCCCGAGAGGCGGCGCACGCCGTCGTTTTTCACATCTTCGAGCTCGACATAGTGCAGCAGCTCATGGATGCGCGCTTCGCGCTCGCGGCGTCCCATGTGGTGCAGACGCGCGTGGAGCTCCATGTTCTCCCCGACCGTGAGGTCCTGGTCGAAATTGACATGCTGCGGCACGACGCCGATCAGGCGCTTGATGTCCTGTGCATGGGCGCGGGCGTCCTGCCCGTCATAGCGGATCGTGCCGGACGTCGGCTCCATCAGGAGTGTCAGCATCCGGATCGTCGTCGTCTTGCCCGCGCCATTCGGCCCGAGCAGGCCGAACGCCTCGCCCTTGCCGACGGAGAACGTGAGCTTGTCAACGGCCGTCTTGTACGTGTTCTTCCCGCTCACATCCTTGTGCGGGTACTGTTTCGTGAGGTTTTCTAGTTCCATCATGGGTGTTCCCATGGATTTCCCCCTCTTCGTGGTATCGATTCATTGTAACACAAAAGAAGGAGCGATTGCAAAGTGGCTGCAACTGCTCCTTCTTTTATTCTCTATCGCACCCGCGGAAGTTCAAACGTACGGATTAATTTGACGTACAGGGGACTCCCACCACCGCTTCGCGGTCCCCCGCCCTCTGAGAGGGAGGCTAAGTTTGCGAGCTATCGCAGAGAGTGGCTTCGGGGCGCGAGATTATTTCGCTTCGAGGGCATCCCAGGCGTCGTTGGCGCGCTTGACGTAGAGGTCGCGAATCTGCTTGTTCTCGCCGATGCCGTGGATGTAGGCATCAACCTTGAAGCCAGCAGCTTCGAGCTGGGACTTATGGCTGTCCGGATCGCTGCCTGCCATGTCGTTGTTCGCATGGTCGCCGGCGACCATCATCATCGGCATGAGCGTGACATGCTTGATGCCAGCTGCCTTGAGCTTCGGCATGACCGTCTCAAGGGAAGGCCAGCCTTCGACCGTGTAGACATAGACGTTTTTGAGGCCCATCTCGTTGATCTTCGCCTGGATGACGGAGTAATAGGCGTTCGAGACCTGCGGCGTGCCATGTGCCATGATCAGGATGGCATCATCCTTGCCCTGCTTCGGGAACTGGCTCTTGAGAGCGTTGATCGTCTCCGTGACGTCATCGGCCTGGTCTTCCTGGCCCTGCCAATACATCAGCGACGTGCCGAGCGTCATCTTCTTGAACTGGTTCTTGTAGTTGTCATAGACTGCCTTGTCATAGGCATACTCCATGCCCGGAATGACATCGAGCGTCGCAATCGCGATGCGGCTGTAACCGTCATCCTTGAGTTCCTTCATGGCCTCTTCCGGCGTCGGATACTTGATGCCTTCCTTGGCCTGGATGCGGTCAATGATGATATGGCTCGTGAAGGCCGTGACGACCTTGACATCCGGATGCGCCTTCTTGATGGCGTCGACCGTAGCGTCAATCGTCTTTTCGCGCGTATCCTTGAACGTCGTGCCGAAGCTCATGACGACGATGGCGTCCTTGTTCGCTTCGTTCTGCAGCTCCGGCGTCTCGTGCTTCAGCACGCCAATCTGTGCGGCTTCCTTCAGTGCTGGCGTTGCATCCTTGACTTCCGGATTCAGCGTATAGGCAGCTTCCGTAGCCTGCGGTGCAAAGCCAAGGCAAGCCGAAAAAGCGAGCGAGGCAGCGAGCATTTTCTTCCAGTTCTTCACGAGAAATTCCCCCTAAAAACAGCGAAAACAGTAAAACAAAAATACCTTTCTCCCCACGCGGAAAGAAAGGCTGAAAGCTCGTCGCTCCAAGTCCCCTCCCCATCGTTCGTGGGTCATGCGGTGACTTCGGAACAGGCAGTTCTCCTGACTTGGTTCATCACGTATCCGCGCCTTCCCAGAAGGGCTCTGCCCCTTCCAGTGACGTTCGCGGGAAATTCCTGATTTCCCGTGCGGATGCGCTCCCCCTACAGTGGCGGGACCGTGCCGGCTTCCAACCGGCTTCTCTTTTGAGTCTTGCGACACCTGTCCGACGTTATGCAGTTTTGAGAAAGTCCATCAAACAAGGTTATTATACGATAACCGAAAGGAATTGTCAATCAGCGTCAATCATCTTTCGTGTACCCGTCCATGTCATCAAAACCACGAAACGAGCCGAAGCCCTCGGCACTGCCATTCCCGTCCATGCGGCGATGATTGATGGCCGAAAGGCCGTGGTAGACCGTTGAGAGGTCGATGCCCTCGCCACGGTTCTCCATGTATTTTTCAAGCTTGCGCTTGACGCGCTGGAGCGCGTTGTCGATGGATTTGACATGGCGGTGCAGCTCGGCCGCAATCTCCTGGTACGACTTGCCGTCGAGGTAGCTCATGAGCACCTGCCACTCGAGGTCAGAAAGGATTTCCTCCATCTTCTTCTCGATGTCAACGAACTCCTCCTGGCTGATAACGAGCTCTTCCGGGTCGGAGACCTTCGCGCCTGAGAGCACATCGAGCAGCGTGCGGTCGCTGTCCTCGTCATAGATGGGCTTGTTGAGCGAGATGTACGAGTTCAGCGGGATGTGCTTCTGCCGCGTCGCCGTCTTGATGGCCGTGATGATCTGGCGCGTGACGCAGAGCTCGGCAAAAGCGCGGAATGACGAAAGCTTGTCATTCCGGAAATCGCGCACGGCCTTGTAGAAGCCAATCATGCCTTCCTGAATGATGTCTTCGCGGTCGGCACCGATGAGGAAGTACGAACGCGCTTTCGCGCGCACGAAGTTCCGATACTTGTTGATGAGGTAGTCGAGTGCCGTACTGTTGCAGTGGTCTTTGATTTCGGTGATGAGTTCTTCGTCGGTCATGTGATCGAACTCACTGATCTCCTCGGGGCTCATCCCCATGTTTTCATTCGCTTCTGCTTCCATCGCACGATCCCCTTCGTGTTCTTCTTTTACTCATTTCCTATTACAAAGGAAATTATACCTCAGAAAGGAGGGATGCGTCAAGGCAGGGGACATATGACCTACTCGCACCCGCGAAAGTCACAATCTGCCGCCTCAACAGTCGTGCAAGGGACTCCCCCCGCCCTTCGGGCCCCGCAAAGTCTCCGCTGGAGACTTTGCGCCTCTGAGAGGGGGCTCCACTCTCAAGCGCTGCCGCAGGGACTCGTAGAGCAGGATGGAGCCTGCGACCGAGGCGTTGAGCGAATTGATGCGGCCGACCATCGGGAGGCTGACGACGATGTCGCAGTTCTCGCGCGTGAGGCGGCTCATCCCCTTGCCCTCGCTGCCGACGACGAGCACCATCGGGCCCGTGAGGTCGGCTTTGTCATACGGCGTGCCATCCATGTCGGCGCCGACGACCCAGAGGCCGCGCTCTTTGAGCTTTTTCAGCGTCTGTACGACGTTGCCGATGCGCGCGACCGGCACGTATTCGACGGCGCCTGCCGACGTCTTTGCGACCGTCGCATTGAGCGGCACGCTGCGACGCTTCGGGATCAGGATGCCGTGGACGCCGACCGCATCGGCCGTGCGCAACAGGGCGCCGAGGTTGTGCGGGTCTTCGAGCTCGTCGAGCAGCAGCAGGAACGGCGGCTCGCCCTTCGCCTCGGCGCGTGCGAGGATGTCTTCGACTTCGACGTACGGCACGGGTGCGACAAAGGCCAGCACGCCCTGATGGCGATGGCCGCCTGCCAGCGACTCGATTTTCGCACGCTCCACCGTCTGCGTCAGGACGCCGCGCTCCTTTGCGAGTGCGAGCAGCTCCTCGATGTCATGCGCACGATCGCCCTGCGCCAGCAGAATCTTGTTGATGCCGCGGCCCGATTTCAGCGCTTCCGTGACGGCATTTCGGCCGACGAGAACGTCATCGGGCAGCTCTGCCGCCGCTTTCGGTGCTTTCGGACGCCCGCCGTCTGGGCGATGGCCGCCCTTCGTAGTTTTGCGCTCAGACGCGTTTCGGCGCATCGTCGTGTCGTAGCGCAATCCTTCGTGACGTTTCGGCGCGCCGTGCTTCTTGTCATTTCGTTCCATATCGTTTTCCTCAGTCGTCCGGCTCGCGGAGCTTGATCATCTCGGCAAAGCGGCCGCAGGTCATGTCGCCTTCGGGGCAGCGGCCCGTGTTGACGCAGCTCGCGCCCGCATTGTGGAAGAGCGTCGGCGCGACCTGCTTGACCTCGGCGAGCATCTTGTTTGCGAGCTCGCGAATCTCCCACTGCGCGCGATAGCAGCAGCGCAGATTAAAGAAATGCAGCAGCGAACGCGCGTTCATCGTCACGAGAATCTTCGTCTCCGTCGCATTGGCGAGCACATAGCGTGCATCTTCCTTCGGGATGCCGAGCTCCGTGAGCTCGTCGTACGTCTTGCGGATGTCCGCAATCAGCGCGTCAAACTTCGCCTTTGCCTCGGGATTTTCGGCAATCGTCGGCGGCGTGATGTACTGAAAGCCGTGTGCGGCGACATAGCGCTGCGACTGCTGGTCGTAGCTCGCGATGCGATGGCGCACGAGCTGGTGCGTCAGCACGCGCGAGACACCCTCGATGCCGAACGTGAACGAGACGTGCTCGATCGTCGAGGCATGGCCGAGCTTGACCATTTTCTTCACCATCGCGCGGACTTTCTCGTCGCTGAGCTTTTCCGAGAGCTCTTCCGCGCCGACGGCGGAATAACAGAGGCGCGCCGCCATGGCAACGACGCGCTCGGGTTCTGGCGTGTAATCCAGAAGTTTCACCTTGATGGGCAAAATGATTTCTCCTTTATGCTTGCGATTTCGCTTGGATTTCCTGCATCATCGCTTTCGAAATGACTTCAAATGAGGCCTCGGCAATTTCGTAGAGGCGCTCGTCCTCGTCGCGCAGGTAGAGGCTGCCCAGAAGCGCCTCGAAGCCCGTACTCGAATGGTATTCGGCGACAGTCGAGCTGCGCGGCGCATGGCTTTTCGCGTTGCGCGCGCGGCGGTAGATGGCTTTTTCGTCATCGGTCAGCATGGATTCGATGCCGAGGTACGCCTTGTGCTGCCACTTTGCCGAGACAATCTGCGCGCTGAACGCATGGAGCGCCTGCACTTTCGCCTGCTCGTACGAAAGCAGGCGCGTGCGGACGAAGAGGTGGAAATAGGCATCGCCGACATAGGCGAGGACAAGCGGATTCAGCTGGCGGACGTCGACAGCATCGTAATGCTGCTGGATGCCGCCCGTGCCGTCGGGCGTGAACATCATGCGGACGAGGCGTTGGAAATGAGTGAAATTCATAGATTTACGCCTTTTTCCATCTTACACCATTTTTCGTATCTTCAAGGACAATGCCGATTTCTTTCAACTCGTCGCGAATCTTGTCGGCGATGGCCCAGTTCTTGTTCTTGCGAGCATCCTGGCGAATGGAGATGATGAGTTCCATGAGCTTTTCCGTCAGGCCGTCGTCAGCAGCTTCTTCCTGCTGCTCGAAGAGGCCGATGATACCTGCCATCGCATCCCAGACGTTTTTGACCTTTGCAAAATTCTCGGCGTCGAACGCCTTGCCTGCCGTGACGTCCTGATAATAGATATTGATTTCCTTCGAGAGCGCGAAGAGCTGGCTGATGGCGAGTGCCGTGTTGAAGTCATCGTCCATGGCCTCATCGAAGGCGGCACGGAGTTCTTCGGCCTTCTTGGCAAGCTCTGCCGCCGTCGCTTCGCCTGCGCCCTGCTTCTTTGCGAGTTCTTCGATATAGCCCTGCGTCGTCTGGAGGCGCGAAAGGCTCGTCTGCGCCTCCTTGAGACGGTCGTCGCTGAAGTCGAGCGGGCTGCGGTAATGCGTCTGGAGGATGAAGAAGCGCACGACTTCGCCCGGATATTCCTTCAGGATGTCCTCGACCGTGAAGAAGTTGTTCTTCGACTTCGACATCTTTTCGTTGTGAATCGTGATGAAGCCGTTGTGCAGCCAATACTGCGCGAAGCTATGGTCATCGCCGATGCATGCCTGGCTCTGTGCGATCTCGTTTTCGTGATGCGGGAAAATCAGGTCGCTGCCGCCGCCGTGGAAGTCGAACTTCTCACCGAGATACTTGAGCGACATTGTCGAGCACTCGATATGCCAGCCCGGACGCCCCTTGCCCCACGGGCTGTCCCATGACGGCTCGCCGGGCTTCGCCGATTTCCAGAGCGCGAAGTCCATCGGATGATGCTTGCGCTCATCGACCTCGATGCGCGCGCCCGCCTGCATATCGGAGAGCTTGCGGCCGCTGAGCTTGCCATAGCCCTGGAACTTCTCGACGCTGTAGAAGACATCGCCGTTTTCGAGCGCATAGGCATAGCCCTTGTCGATGAGCTTCTGCACCATTGCGATGATATCCGCCATCGTCTCGCTGACGCGCGGATATTTCTCGGCACGGCGCACACCGAGCGCATCCATCGAGTGGAAATAGATCGCGATATTGCGGTCAGCG
The DNA here is from genome assembly GCA_900318215.1 of uncultured Veillonellaceae bacterium. Lineage (GTDB taxonomy): Bacteria > Bacillota > Negativicutes > Selenomonadales > Selenomonadaceae > Selenomonas_C. The sequence goes on along the minus strand of ONJV01000018.1, from coordinate 7,287 downwards.
ACATCTTTCCACGTCGTGTGCTCGCTATTTGCCGTGCGGATAATCTTGTCATCGACATCCGTGAAATTCTGGATGTAATGGACCGTCAAGCCTTTCGAGGCGAAATAGCGGCGGATGACGTCCCAGGTGACGAACGGACGCGCGTTGCCGATATGCGGCGCATTATAAGGCGTGACGCCGCAGCAGTAGATGGAAACCTCGCCCGGCTTCAGCGGGTGGAATTCTTCTTTCTGGCGGGTCATCGTATTGTAGACTTTCAGCATAAAGTTCTCCCTTTATCTCTTCTCGATTCCGGCGACGGCATAAGAGGAAATGCCCTCCCCGCTGCCGGTGAAGCCGAGCTTCTCCTCCGTCGTGGCTTTGACGTTGACCTGGTCAACAGCGATGCCGAGCGTCTCGGCGATATTTGCCGCCATCTGCGGGATGAAGGCCATGAGCTTCGGCCGCTGGGCGACGATGGTCGCATCGATGTTGCCGATGTCATAGCCGTGCTCTTTGAGCAGCTCCCCCACATATGCGAGGAGCTTCTGGCTGTCGGCGCCTGCATAGGCCGGGTCTGTGTCGGGGAAATGGCGGCCGATGTCGCCGAGCGCGGCCGCGCCCAAGAGCGCGTCCATGATGGCGTGCAGCAGCACGTCGGCATCGCTGTGGCCGAGCAGGCCCTTCTCATACGGGACAGTAACGCCGCCGAGGATGAGCTTCCGCCCCTCCACGAGGCGGTGGACATCATATCCCATGCCGAAACGCGTCATGCGCGCAGCCCCCTTCCCTCTGGCACCCGGATGTCATCGGCTTCCTGGCGTGCCTTCCAGAACGACTCGGCGATGATGAGGTCGCCAGGCGTCGTAATCTTGATGTTTTCATAGCTGCCGAGCGAAAGCTCGACGGGCATGCCGAGGCGCTCGACGAGACTCGCGTCGTCCGTGCCGCGGAAGCCATCGGCGATGGCCTGCTCATTCGCACGGACGAGCAGGTCTTTCTGGAAGCCCTGCGGCGTCTGGACAGCCCAGAGCGTGCTGCGGTCGGGCGTCGAAGCGACATTGCCGTCATCGCCCGCAACCTTGATTGTGTCCTTGACAGGGACGGCGGCGACGGCACCGCCCGTGCGACGGGCTGCCCGGATGACGCGGCCGATGATGGCAGGCGTCACAAGCGGTCGCGCGGCATCATGGACGAGGACGATGTCAGCGTCAGGGCTCACGACCTGCAGGCCGTTCCAGACGGAATCCTGCCGTTCCTCGCCACCCGTAACGATACGACAGTCCGGCAGCGAGTGGACGGAAGAGGCGGATTTCAAGAGCTCGAATGTTTCTTTTTCCTCGCCCTTCCCGACGACGACAATACATTCGCCGACGTCCTCGACCTCGGCGAACTGCCGCAAGGTATGCACGAGGATTGGCTCCTTTGCGAGCATGAGGAAGACTTTGTTGTGATGAGCCTGCATCCGCCGTCCTTGTCCGGCGGCGGGAATGATCACGCTGACCATATCGGTATACCTTCCTTTCTATTCGTGCCTGTTGATATGAACGGTTACGATTTCGGTTTTGCAAAAATCATGCGGCCTGCTGCCGTCTGCAGCGCGCTTGTGACCTCGACCGTGATGGTCTCGCCCATGTGACGATGGCCGTTCTCAATGACAATCATCGTGCCGTCATCGAGATATGCGACGCCCTGTCCGGGCTCCTTGCCGCTCTTGACGACGGTCACGGTCATGCTCTCGCCCGGGATGACGACGGGCTTGACGGCATTCGAGAGCTCGTTGATGTTCAGCACCTCGACGCCGCGCAACTTCGCGACCTTGTTGAGATTGAAATCATTCGTGATGATTTTGCCGTGGACGTCTTGCGCGAGACGCACGAGCTTCGAATCGACTTCGGCGATGTCATCGAAATCCTTGTTCGTGACCTCGACCTTCATGCGCGAATCCGTGCGGATGCGCTGGAGGATGTCGAGGCCGCGGCGGCCGCGCGTGCGCTTCAAGGCGTCGGCGGAATCCGCGATGTGCTGGAGCTCTTCGAGCACGAAGACCGGCAGCAGCAGCGTGCCCTCGACGAAGCCCGTATCGATGATGTCGGCAATGCGGCCGTCGATGATGACGCTCGTATCGAGCAGCTTGTAGCTTGCGGTTTCCGACGTCTCTGTCGGGGCGTCCCCTGCTGCGGCGACCGTGCCCGCCGCAGCCACAGCCGCTGCGGCGGCAGCTTTCGCCGTCTCCGCAGCTTTGGCGGCCTCTGCCGCCTGCTTGGCCTCGCGGGCTTTCACGGCCTCACGGACGGCTTTCGGGATGAAGTCGAAAAGCGCCGTGAGCTCCTTACGCTTGCGGATCGTGATGTGGATGCCGAGATAGCCGAGCACGATGCTGAAGATGACGGGAATGTAGTCGCCGACGACCGGGATGCGCGCGAAGGCCGAGCTGAAAAGATTTGCGATGATAAGTCCGATGGCAAGGCCGATGGCGCCAGCGATGACGTCATGAATTGGCATCTTGCCGAGCTGCTGCTCGACCCAGACGGCGAATTTCTTGAGTTTGCCGATGAGATATGGAGAAACGATAAATCCGATGATGCCGCCGACGATGGCGCCGATGACGATGCAGAGAAAGCTCACGAGCGTGATTTTGAAGATTCCCATCTCCATCTTGAGAATCTCCGTGCTGATGATGAGTGCAAGTATTGGGCTCGCGAGCTCGAAGAGTGCGCCGCCTGCGATGGCGAGGAATGCCGTGATGAGGAAGCGCAGAACCCTGTCAAGCATCAAATAAACCACCTCCTGTGGTGAAAAACAAAACCCCCTTGCCTTCTTTCCTCAGAGAGCAAGGGGACTCTTTCAAAAACATGTCATGCCGACTTGCGATCGAGCTGGTCTTCAATCCACTGTTCGACCTCCTCGGGCGTCTTGTCGCAGGCATAGACGAGCTCGCTGACGAGCATCTGCCGCGCGAGATCCATGAGCCGGCGTTCGCCGCTCGAAATCTTGCGGCGACGATCCTGCAGGGAGAGGTTTCGCGCGACGGCGGCGACATCGAGAATGTCGCCTTTCTTCATGCGTTCGAGAATGGCATGGAACCTTTTGTTCCAGCTGCCCATGACGCGCTCGGGCTTGTCACGGAGCACGGCCTGGATATCCTCGACGTCTTCTTTCGAGATGATGTCCCGGAGCCCGAGGTTTTCGACGTTATCCGTCGGAATCATGACCTTCATGCTGCCGAGTGGCATCTTGAGAACGAAATACTCTTTGTTCTCCCCGAGAACTTCGCAGGACTCGACGGCGGAGATGACGCCCGCGCCATGCATCGGGTAGAACACTTTGTCACCAATCTGCAAGTAGATACACCTCCATACTTCATTGTTCAACGTTCTGCTATGTTCATTATAACACGAAAATGGAGGTTTTTGAAAAGAAAATATTGTATCACGGTTCTATATGTGTGTCAAGCGCCTCTTTGCGGCTGTACGCCAGTGAGAGAACGTACAACATAACCTGCCAGAATCAGCCCGACGACAGAGGGCACAAACGAAATCGAGCCCGGGGTCGCGCGCTTTTTTTCGCAGTTGTTCGCAGCACCCGGCGGGCAGATGCAGTTCTTGCCGCAGCCGCCTGGGAGGGCGACGGGGATGGGGCGCTCTTTGGAGTAGACGACGGGGAGATGGTGAATCCCGGCGGCTTTGAGCTTTTTTCGCATGACGCGCGCGATGGGATCGACGCTCGTCTTGTAGATGTCTGCAACCTCGAACTGCGTCGGGTCGAGCTTGTTGCCCGCGCCCATGCTGCAGATGATGGGGATATTGCGTGCGTGGCACGCGAGAACGAGGTCGATCTTTGCCGTGACGGTATCGACGGCATCGATGACGTAGTCGTAAGACTGCCCGAAGAACGTGTCCGCGTTCTCCGGCAGGTAGAATTCTTCGATGGTATCGACGACGGCTTTCGGGTTGATGTCGAGGATGCGCGCCTTCATGGCGTCGGTCTTCTTCTGCCCGACCGTCTTCGTCGTCGCGTGAATCTGGCGGTTGATGTTCGTGAGGCAGACGCTGTCGTTGTCGATGAGGACGAGGTGCCCGATGCCGGCACGCGCAAGGCCCTCAGCCGCATATGAACCGACGCCGCCGATGCCAAAGACGGCGACCGTGCTTGCAGCGAGCTTGTCCATCGCCGCATCGCCGAGCAGCAGCGTCGTGCGCGAAAACCTTCCTAATTTGCTCAAATAGATTCCTTGCTTTCTATGGGATACCTGTTATTTCTTTTCGTCCGGGTTCGGCGTGAGGCGGAACGCGGGGATGGCGAAGGCGTTGGAGGGCTTTTCCTGCTTCGGCGGCTCGGGCGGCTGCGGCGCCTGCGGGGCCTTCGGAGCTTTCGGCTGCTGCATGAACGACGGCGTCGAGAGCTCGATGCCTTTCGGCTTCTGGAGCTTCGACTGCGGCACGTCGAGCTTCGGCGCCTTGATGGCCGTGCTGCCTGCGAAGTCCGTCGCGATGATGGTCGCCTGCACCTTGCCCTTCATATTTTCATCGATGACGGTGCCGAGGATGATGTTGACGTTCGGGTCGGTCTGCTCGCAGATGAACTTCGTCGCATTGTCCACATCGTAAAGGCTCATGTTCTCGTCGCCCGTGAGGTTCAGAATGACGCCGCGCGCGCCCTTGAGCGACTTGTCGAGCAGCGGGCTCTTCGCCGCCGCCTCGACCGCCGTGGCCGCATCGTCGGCAAGGCCGATGCCGAGCAGCGCATCGCTGCTCTCGCTCTGCGTGAAAATCGTCGTGACATCGGCGAAATCGACGTTGATGACGCCCGTCTTCAGAATCAGCTCCGCGATGCAGCGGATGGCCTGCTCGAGCACGGAATCCGCAATCTTGAATGCTTGGACGAGCGTAATCTTGCGGTTTTCGGGCATCTTCATGAGATTGTCGTTGTGGATGGCGAGCAGTGCGTCCATGTAGCCCTGCATCGCCGTAATGCTCTGCTGGGCAAAGCGCGTCTTGCGCGAGCCCTCGAACGCAAACGGCAGCGTCACGACGCCGACCGTCAAAACGCCGAGGTCTTTCGCCACCTCGGCCACGGTCGGGACAGCGCCCGTGCCCGTGCCGCCGCCGAGGCTGCCCGTGATGAAGACGATGTCCGCACCCGTGATGGCGCTCTTGATTTTCGCCTCGTCCGCCTTGGCAGCGGCTTCGCCGATGGCTGCATTGCCGCCCGTACCGCGTCCCTGCGTGACCTGTTCGCCAATCTGCAGGCAGGTGATGCCCAGGTTCTCGAGCAGGGCGAGCTGCCGCGCCTCCGTGTTGATTGCAATGAGCTCGATGTCCTCGATGTTCTGCGCATGGATGAAGTCGCTCTGCGCCATGCGTTCGAGAACGTGGTTGCCGCCGCCGCCGACGCCGATCACCTTGATCGTCACGCGCGCCCGCTTCAGCGCTGTATCGTCTGCCATCATAAAACCAGGCCCCTCTCTGTCCGTCACAAATCTTCTACATTATTCTACACGAAAATGGAAAATCCTGCCACCCATCCAAAAAAATAATGGCAAACAGAACATTTCCGTCCCATTTGCCATTCGTTTTTCTTCGTACAAACATGCTTCAGCAGAAAAGCACGACGGCCAGGCAGGCCAGGAGAATCTTCATCGCATCGAGCTTCACGCCGTTCCACTTCCTTTTTTCAAAGTTAGGAACAGTATACACCTCCACGGTACATAAGTCAATATGCGATGTTTCAGCCGACGAGCTGCTCTTCCTTCGCATCGGCCGCTTCCATCTTTTTGGCGAACGCATCCGTCACATGGAACTCGAGCTTCGTGACCTCTGGCGTGCTGAACGCCTCGACGAACGCCTGGTCGCCGAAGACCTTCGCGAGCTCAGCCGGGTTCGCTGCGATGCCTTCCTCGGCAAGGTAGCGGACGAGGATCTTGTAATCCATCGCCTCGGGCTCTGCCTGCGTGCCATCGGCCTCGTAGACGAGGAAGGACGGCTCTTCGTGCGTGCCCGTGAAGACGAGGACGCGGTCAGCGCCAACGCCCTGGTGGCGATCCGCAATCAGGCGGATGGCTGCCGTTCCCGGCATGACGCGCATCGCGCTCCCGTTCAGAACCATGTATTCTTTCTCGGCCGTCGTATAATTCTTGATCTCCATCATGTCGGTCGCCTCCGTTTCAATTTCTGTGCTTAGTATAGCAGGCATTTTCCGCAAGAGAAATGCAGGAAGTGCTATGAAGATTGCAAAAAATGCTCTGCTCATCTATAATGGAAAAAAGACTTGGAGGCGATACTTTGGAGACGTACGAAAAGAAAGGCTACCTGCTGCGCGATTTCCGCGTGTTCCGCTTGAAAGACCAGCGGCTGTCGCCGATTCCCTTCCATTACCATGACTTCCACAAGATCATCCTGTTCCTCGGCGGCAAGGCCGACTACATCATTGAGGGCCGTAGCTACCCGCTCGTGCCGCGCGACATCATCTTTGTCTCGGCGGGCGAGATCCACCGTCCCGTGCTCGCACCCGACGTGCCGTACGAGCGCATCGTCATCTACGTCGCGCCGGCCTTCCTCGCACGCTGCCAGAGAGACAGCGACGACCTCGCCGCATGCTTTCAGAAAGCACGGACGGGGTCGTCGGTCATGCATGCAGGCACGGGACTTAGTCACGACCTGCTGTTCCATATGGAAAAGCTCGAGCACACATCGCACGAGGAAGGCTTCGCGAACGGGCTCTATACAGAAATCCTCTTCATCGAGTTCATGATCCTCCTGAACCGCGCGATGCTCGCGCACGAGCTCGGCGAGCTGCACGCCTCGTCGTATGACGAAAAAATCCAGCAGGTGCTCGCCTATATCAACAGCCACCTCGACGCCGAGCTCTCGATCGCCCTGCTCGCAGACCACGTCTACCTCAGCAAATACTACCTCATGCGCAAGTTCAAGCAGGAGACGGGCTACAGCATCCACCAATACATCACGAGCAAGCGCCTGCTCGCCGCACGGAAGATGCTGTCGAGCGACGCCTCTGTGACGGACATCTGCTACGCCTGCGGCTTCCACGACTACTCGACGTTTTCCCGCGCGTTCCACACCATGTTCCACATGACGCCGAAAGAATGGCGGGCGCAGGTGAACGCCGTCAGCTGAAGATTGGCAGCTCATTTCTGCTTTCGCGGCCGTCCACGCTTCTTCGGGATCCACGCCTCGACACCCTGCATCTCATACTCCCGCACCCAGCGATTCAGCGTCGCTGGGTTTTTGATATGCATCCGCGCCGCGATCTCCTCGTACGACTCCCCCGAGGACAGATACAGACGCA
>ONJV01000194.1 GCA_900318215.1 uncultured Veillonellaceae bacterium | reverse complement strand
TCTCATCAAGGAGATGCTGCAAGAAGCGTTTTCGTGTCAATCGGAGCACCGTATGCTGGAATACGTCAACCGCATCATGGATCTCTGCTTGGAGTGTGCACCCGGAGAAGAAGAACGAAACCGGCATTTGATGTGGTTCCGGAAGCTCCTCGCCACGCATCTTGACGGAATCCTTGCCCATGCAACCTATCGCATCTCTGCCGGCAAGATCGAGGGCATCAACAACAAGATCAAGACGTTGCGGCGGCAGGCATATGGCTATCCAGACGATGAATATTTCTTCTTGAAACTCATCGACATGAGCCGACAGTGACCGATGGTGTTAGGCGAATCCCACAGGAAAAATGATTGAGCCCGAAAAATCGTAATCAGAAATCCATGCCATCGCTGGCCGGTCACGTCTTGGGAATCGCACGCGGCGATGCGTTCCGAAAATTCTATGTAGACAAGCTCGGCGCAGAAGAAGCAGCGCGTGTTTATCTGGAGCACTACAACGAAACGCCGGGAGAAAAAGTGCAGCGTCTGTTGTTTACAGAAAACAAATGGGCGATTGGCCCACAGAGCTATATCCATACGGAAAAAAATCCCGGCTCGCTTCAATATGGTATCGACCAAGAAAACGAGTATTTCAAGGCAAATTTCCATTTTGCGTCTGGTGAGGTCGTACACGCTACCTTCGGAAGTGACAAGTGGCCGAATCGGAATATGTACATGACGAACAAATGCATATACTTGTTGCATCATGAGGAGAAGAAAGGATTTTTCTCGTCTTCTACCGTGGCAAAAATTGACCGCGTGTCGTATCGTGACATCAATGACGTAAAGATGTCGCACGGCAAGAGCAACCATGTGACAAGAATTTATTTCAATGGTGAAGAAGTCGTCAGCAGCAACGGAATGGATGACGAGCGCGATGCCAATTTGGCATTCCAAGTTTTCGTCCTCGTTATCATGTGCTTCAAGGATAACGTCTAAGCCGCGAAACCTTTACCTGTTCATACAGTCGCACAGAAAATGAAACGTCCCCCGGAGCAGTCCGAGGGACGTTTTTCTAATGTTGACACCCTGAAATAACTCGTCCATTCGAGCGATTACCGGTGGGAAAAACTGATTGATGAGCGCAGTAATTTCTTCTGATTTTTCCGCTGGCTGTGCAGCTTTCGGATCAGGTGCTTCAAGAGCGATGGAGTTGACCCGTTTTGTGTCATATGGAGAAAATTTCGGATCCGATGGATTGATTGCAAACGTGTAACGACCGTAATACCAATTCTTCGGAACAAGATAATCTTCATTCGTCTTGATTTTAGCAGAAGAAGCAAGCAAAAACGACAGTCCCGAATAAGTACATTTCTTTGTTTTCTTATCAACTTCGAGAATAACTGCCTTAGAAGGGATATGCTTATTTGACATGAAGTAATCTGTATCTATATATGCATTATATCGGTCAGTTCCATAGAACCACAGGAATGGTGCTGAAACACCATCTTCTGCCGCTCGTTCCTCTGGGGTTTTCGCGGCTTCCCTTGCAGCGGCTTCTTCCTCTGCTTTTTTCTCCGCTTCCTCTGCTGCTTCTTTCGCAGCCTTTTCCGCTTCGATTTTCGCCTGTTTCTCCGCTTCTTCCTGTGCTTTCTTCTGTGCCTTAGCTTGTTGTTCCGCCTGCTTCTGCGCTTTTTCCTCTGGCGTATCGCCGCATCCAGCAAGGAACGTGATGCTGAAGCAAGCAACCATGATGGCGGCAAGAAGTTTCCGTAACGTATGTCCCATGTGGCATTCCTCCACTCATTTGCTAGATAGGAGATTTTTATTCACATGGAATATTTCTATGCCAACAGAAAAAATCCTGCTTCCACCATGTTCTTGCTTTGATAAAATCATACGCTTTCGCTTCTGCCAGATCGGCAATCATAGGCATCCCCTTCCTTTCTTCCGAATCAACGAACGTCAGCCGTTCGCTTTCGCTGCCGCCGTGCCCTTGATTTTCAGGAGCTTCACCGCCTCGGGCAGGATGAGCTTGCCGTCGACGCGCTCCTTCATGACGTAGCCGACCATGCCGTTGCCCGCGAAGAGCTCCTTGAGCTCCTGCAACGTGCGCGTGCCGCGGTCGCCGATGTTGTAGTAGCTATAATCGCCGAAGGCGAGGACAGCCGCGCCGGCCGCGACGGTCGGGACGTACGGCGAGGTGTAAACGGCATAACCCATGAGGCGGTCGGGCTCGCCCGCTTGGTACGACGGCTGCCACAGGTAAGCGTTATTGTTGTCCTTCAGCTTGCGGATGACCGCGAGCGTCTGGTCGTTCACGAGGAACGAGGCGTTGCGGCGGTACGGGCGCTTGAGCGAGTAGATGAGCGAAATCAAATCATCCGACGCGATAGACGCCCCCGAGGTCGTGACGCCCGTGTCCGCCATCTGGAACAGGCCTTTCGGCTTCGCCGCGCCATCGCCATTGAGAAAAGCGTCTTCCTCGGCGTTTGCGATGGCCTTGCCGAACTGCTCGATGATGTAGCTCTCGAGGTTGAACGCATTGTCGTAGAGCAGTTCCTCCGTCACCTTGATCGCAACGTGGAGCTTGTGCGCGTCGAGGATGATCTGGTCGAACGTCGCGTCACCGAACGAGAGCGCCCCGCCTTCCTCGATCCAGCTCGCGGCTGGCTTCGTCGCAGCGATGTTGATTTTGCGCTCGCCGCTCGTCGTGAGCGTCGTGCCGAGCGTGCGCATGACGTTCTCTTCCGTCAGTACGTCAACGAGGCGGCTGTCCATTTCCTCCGGCACGAGATAGCCGCCGTCCGTGTCGACACCCTCCTGCAGCACGTCCGAGACCTTGCGGAAACGGCTGCGGATGGCATCCATCACGGCATCGTGATAAGCCGACTGCGGATACTCCGTCTTGCCGCCCGGCGCGTTCGTGATGGGCGCGGCCGCGGGCTGCGCGAGCTCCTTGTCGATCGCCGTCTGGCGCTCGAGGCGCTCGATGTCCTTGCCGAGCGCCACGACATCCGCCTCCATGCGGTCGTAGGCCGCGCTGTCTTCCTGCGAGAGCTTGCCGTCCTTGCCCGTGTGCGTGTCGAGGAACGCCTTCGCGGCTTCCCAGAGATTTGCGCGTTTCGCGCGAAGTTCCATGATGTCCGTCATTGTGTACTCCTTTCGTCAGTGCAGAATCAGCGAGAGACGCTTTTTCAAAACATCTGCTGAAACTCGGTTATCATCCATCGGCTGCGGCTTGTCCGCTTTTGCCGACATTCTTGCTTTCAGCTTGTCGAGGAACGAGGCCGTCACAGCGCGACGCGAGAACAGCATCGCTTCCGTGCCGCCCGCAAGTTCCTCCATTTCCTGCGACTCGTCCGTGAACAGAATCTTGTCCGCGAAGCCGAGCTCCACGGCCTTTTTCGCGTTCATCCAGCACTCGCCGTCCATGTAGTCGGAGAGCACGGCGCGGTCGAGGCCGGTTTTGAGCTCGTAGGCGTTGAGGATGCTTTCTTTCGTCTCGGCGAGCATTTCGAGCGCGGCTTGCAGTTCCTGCGCATCGCCGACTGCGACCGTGCTCGGATTGTGAATCATCATCATGCCCACGGGCGAGATTTCGACCGTTGTGCCGGCCATTGCGATGACGGACGCCGCCGATGCCGCGATGCCGTCGATGCGCACCGTGACGTTTCCAGCGTATTCCATGAGCATATTGTAGATTTGCGCCGCCGCGAACACATCGCCGCCCGGCGAGTTGATCCAGACCGTGATGTCCCCCGCGCCGCCCGCAAGTTCCTCACGAAAAAGACACGGCGTGACTTCATCGCCATACCAGGTCTCCTGCGCAATCGTGCCGTTGAGCAAAAGTGTGCGATTGCCATCGGCATCCCGCACCCAGTTCCAAAATTTACGTTTCATCTTGTCCCTCCGTATTGTTCGTGTTGCCCGCGAAAAGGCCCGCATCGCGGAGCTTCGTCATGTTGCCGTTGATGAGGTACGTATCGCCGCCCTCCTCGGCAGGAATCGGGTTCATGTCCTCCATTTCGCGGATGTCGTTCGCCGAAAGCCAGCCATTCTGCCGCCCGACCGCGTAGCCCTGCATGCGGCTCTGGTAATCGCCGCGCAAGAGGCCGTCCACATTGAAGCGGATAAAGTACCGCTTGCGCTCCTCCGGCAGCAACAGCGATTTCTGGAGCGCCTGCTCCCAGCGCACGACCCACGGGTTCAGCGTGTATTTCACAAACTCGAGTGACTGCTGCTCGATGTTGGAAAAGCTCGACTTGTCGAGGTCGCCGACCATGTGCGGCGGGATGCGGTAGAGCCGCGCAATCTCATCCACTTGGAACTTGCGCGTCTCGAGGAATTGCGCTTCCTCGGGCGGGATGCCGATCTGCTGGTACGTCATGCCCTCTTCGAGCACCGCGACCTTGCCCGTGTTCGCCGAACCGCCGTAGACGGCCTGCCAGCTTTCGCGGAGCTTCGCCGGGTCTTTCAAGACGCCCGGATGCTGGAGCACGCCGCCCGGCCGCGCCCCGTTCGCGAAGAACGACGCGCCGTATTCCTCGCACGCCAGCGTCATGCCCACGGCGTTCCGCGCCATGGCAATCGGCGAATAACCGATGAGCCCGTCAAAGCCGAGGCCGGGAATATGCAGTACGTCCTCGGCAGGAAGCACGACTTCTCCTCCACGCTTGAAGTTTGGATTTTC
>ONJV01000180.1 GCA_900318215.1 uncultured Veillonellaceae bacterium | reverse complement strand
CGGCGGCTACACCCGCCAGGCCCTGCTGGAGGGCATGGCGAAGGTCTTTGAAGCAGCATTTCCGCCGAACGTCGCGGCGGAAGAGCTCCAGGAAATGGCGCACTATGAAGTGGAGCTGCGCGGCCTGTTCCCCGATGGAGCATTTCGCGCCGCCTGCGTTCCGTCTGGCGATGGCATGCAGATGGTCGCCGCCGTCGCGGAATCGCAGCTGGCGGCAGTGCGCGCATCGTTCCGGTCTGCCGATGTCGAGCTCTGGGGCGTCGCGGTGCCGCCAGAAGGCTTCAGCCTGCTCTGCGAGGGCGATGCGCTTTCATGGGACGGGGACGAGCTTGGAATCGCACCGCAGCTGCTCGGCGAGGATGGCACGTTCCACGGCTGGGACGAGGGCGCGTCGGCGGCCATCTATGGCGCGGCGCTCCTGGTGCAAGCCGTCCGCCAGCCAGGGCTTGTTTTTCCATTTGGCACCGTCCAGCTTTCTGGATGGGCCTGCGGCCGGATGGCACTGGCGGCCTGTGTCGTGGTGTTCGTCGTGCTCACAGCGCTGACGTCATGGGATGCCTATGCATATTTTTCGGCGCAGAAAGACTTGAAGCAGGCGCGCTCGGATCTTGCGATGCTTTATGGCGACACACAACATATGGAGGAAGAACGCGAGGAAAAAGCATGGGTCGAGCAGCATGATGCGGCCTTGCGGACGCTGACGGAGGAAGCAGGGCCTGCGCCTGCCGTGCTCGCCCATCTCGGGCGGCTGCCTGTTGATGGTATCTGTCTCGACAAGCTCGATTTCTCGGCAGGCAAGCCTCTTGTGCTCGAAGGCGAGGCCGTGACGTTTGATGCGCTGTCGGAATATTTGCAGGGGCTTGCAGAGGATGCCGCGTTCTTCCCGAATGGGCCGCAGCTTCGCGATTCCTCGCGCTCCGATAAAAGCGGGGATGGTGAAACGATACATTTCTCGCTTGAGCTCGAGGTCATGGGAAAGGAGGCGCCGTGATTGAAGCAGATGGTTTCCCGCGCGCTGCGGAGCGTGCAGGCGATGTCCGAGCGCGACAAGCTCGGACTGGCGCTGCTCGTCCTGCTCTGGCTCGTGGCGGGCTGGTGGTTCTTCTTTCATGCGCCGATGCGCGAGGCGGTCGAGGCCATGCAGGCGGAAAGCGTGCAGGCGCATGCGCAGCTCGTCGATGTCGAAAATTACCGCCAGCAGGGACAGAGCATCGAGGCGGCGGAAAAGGCGCAGAAGGAGCGTCATCAGTTCCTTATAAAGGCGTTGCCTTCGGAGCTTGGGCAGGGCGCCTTCATCGGCGGGCTTGAGCGGCTGGCGATTGCCAAGCATCTGCTGCTCGCTGGCGTCCAGCCGGGCACGGTCATCACGCGGCCGGACGGCCTATCGGAGCTTCCCGTGACGGTGAAGGTCGCGGGCGATTACTTCTCGCTGCTTGATTTTCTCAGCGCCGTGTCTTCGGGGCAGGCGGACGGCCGCTTCGTCATCGTGCGCGGCATGACGGTCGAAGCGGGCAAGGACGGCGGCCCGCTCTCGGCGACGCTTTCGCTTTCCATCTTCGCGCAGGGGAAAGGCTGATGCTTGCTTTCTCTGCGCGTTTGCTTTACACTAATGGTATCTGTTATCTTGTAAAGAAATCAAATAATCAACCATGATGAGGTGGCATCTATGAGCAGTTTGCGTTTTCTGACGGCCGGCGAATCTCACGGCCCGCGCCTGACGGCGATTCTCGAGGGCCTGCCGGCCGGGCTCGCGCTCGACCTCTCCCGCATCGACCGCGACCTCGCGCGACGGCAGCAGGGCTATGGGCGCGGCGGTCGCATGAAGATCGAGAAAGACCATGTCGAGGTGCTGTCGGGCGTGCGCTTTGGCGAGACGCTCGGCGGCCCGATCACGCTCTCGGTCGAGAACCGCGATTTCAAGAACTGGACAGACCGCATGGCGCCGTTCGGCGAGCCTGCGGGCGAGCCTGTCACGGCGGCGCGGCCCGGCCATGCCGACCTCACGGGGTACAAGAAATACGCGCGCAAGGACATCCGCGACATCCTCGAGCGTTCGAGCGCCCGCGAAACGACGATGCGCGTGGCCGTCGGCGGCGCCTGCAAGGAATTCTTGCGCGCGCTCGGCGTCAGCGTCGTCTCGCACGTCACGAAGATCGGCGGCGTGGCCATTGACCCAGCGAAAGTCGATGTCACGAAGATTCTCGGCACGGACGCGCCGCTCGACCCCGACGGGCTGAACTGCTACGACGCGGAGGTCGAAGAACGCATGAAGGCGCGCATCCGCGAGGCGATGGCGGCGGGCGACACGCTCGGCGGCACGTTCGAGGTCATCGCGCGCGGCCTGCCGCTCGGCCTCGGTTCGCACATCCAGTGGGATCGCCGTCTCGACGCGCGTCTCGCAGGTGCGATGATGTCGATTCAGGCCATCAAGGGCGTCGAGATCGGCGCGGGTTTTGAATACGCGGAAAAGCCCGGCAGCGCGATGCACGACGAGATGTACATCGAGGGCACGCATGTCTATCGCAAGACGAACAACGCGGGCGGCCTCGAAGGCGGCATGACGAATGGCGAGCCCGTCATCGTGCGCGCCGTCATGAAGCCGATTCCGACGCTCATGCAGCCGCTTCATTCCGTTGATGTCGCAAAAAAAGAGCCCGTGCTCGCCTGCAAGGAGCGCAGTGATGCCTGCGCTGTCTCGGCGGCGTCCGTTGTCGGCGAGGCCATGGTGGCGTTCGTGCTCGCGCAGGCCATCGTCGAGAAATTCGGCGGCGACGCGATGACGGATGTCAAGGCGGCCATCGCAGCATATGACGAGCGCGTGGAAAAGGACTGGTGAATCATGAAGAACATCGTCCTGATTGGCTTCATGGGCACGGGCAAGACAAGCACAGGCAAGACGCTCGCGGCGCGGCTCGGCTTTTCGTTCCTCGACCTTGACGAAGCTATCGAACAGGCGGCGGGCATGACGATTCCCGCCATTTTCGAGCAGTTTGGCGAAGAAGGCTTTCGTGCGCGCGAAAGCGAGGCCGTCAAGCGCGCGGCCGAGCGGCGCAATACCGTCATCTCGACGGGCGGCGGCACGGTGAAGAGTGCGGAGAATATGAAGTATTTGCGTGCGCATGGCGTCATCGTCTGCCTGACGGCCGATGTCGATACAATTCTCGCGCGGACGTCGATGCGCGGCCAGCGGCCCGTGCTCGACGGGCAGGACACGGGCGACCGTCGCGCGGCCATCGAGCAGCTGCTCGCCGAGCGCGCGGGCCTCTATGCGGGCGCCGACTACACGGTCGATACGAGCGAATGGTCGCCGCTCCAGGTCGTCGATGACATCGTGAAATACCTGCGGGGGAGAGGGGCACTGCATGAATAACGTAGATAATGAAGGAAAGCGGATGGTCCGCGTCGAGCTCGGCAAAGACAGCTATGACATCGTCATCGGGCGGGGGCTCGGCACGGCGCTCTCGGACTTCGTGCGCTTGAAAAAGTATTCAAAGAAAGCGCTTGTCGTGACGGACAGCAACGTCGGGCCGCTCTATGCGGACGCGGTCTGCGGGCGGCTCCGTGAGGCGGGGCTCGCCCCCATCCTCTATACGTTCCCGGCCGGCGAAAGCTCGAAGACAATGGGCGTTGCCGAAGACATCTACACGCGTATCATCGAGCATGGCCTCGACCGCAAGTCGCCGGTCTTCGCGCTCGGCGGTGGTGTCGTCGGCGACCTCGCGGGCTTTGTCGCGAGCACGTACATGCGCGGCGTGCCATTCGTGCAGCTGCCGACGAGCCTGCTCGCGCAAGTCGATTCGAGCGTCGGCGGCAAGGTCGCCGTCGACCACCCACTCGGCAAGAACCTCATCGGCTGCTTCTACCAGCCGGACGCCGTCTTCATCGACCTCGATCTCATGAAGACGCTGCCGAAGCGCGAAATCGCGACAGGGCTCGGCGAAATCGTCAAATACGGCATCATCTATGATGAAGCATTCTTCACATTCCTCGAAGCGCACCCGGACGACGTGCTCGCGCTCGCGCCCGAGGCGGCCGTCCACATGATCGCGCGTTCGTGCGAAATCAAGGCAGCCGTCGTCAGCGAGGATGAGAAAGAAGCAGGACTGCGGCGCATCCTGAACTTCGGCCACACGATGGCGCATGCCATCGAGCAGGAGACGGGCTATGTGCGCTACAACCACGGCGAAGCCGTCGCCATCGGCATGTGCGGTGCGATGGACATCAGCCGCCACCTCGGTCTTGTGGATGACGCGACCGTGCAGCGCGTCGTGAACCTCATCGAGCGCCTCGGCCTGCCGACAAAGGCGGAAGGCTGCACGGTCGATGCGATGTACGCAGGCATCTTCCACGACAAGAAGACCGTCAACGGCAAAGTCAACTGGGTGCTCGCCGACCGCATCGGCCATACCATCGTAAAAAACGACGTGCCGGAGGATGTCGTGCGCGTCGCTATGGCAGGCGTTCTGGCGTGAATCGCTTTTTGCAGAGCAGTTGCGGGAAACGACAGTTTTCGCTAAAATAAGAGCAAAGAAGGGGATGTGATGCATGGCGAACCGCAAGTACAAGGATACCGTCTTTCGAGCGTTTTTCAACCACGAGCGCGAGATTGCCGCACTCTATCAGGCGATTCGCCCCGCAGACGATGTTCGTGCGGAGGACATTACCATCACGACGCTCGACGACGTGTTCCTCGACCAGCAGAAGAACGACCTCTCGTTCCTCTGGAAAGATCAGGCCGTCATCCTCGTCGAGCACCAGAGCAGCATTAATCCGAACATGCCCTACCGACTGCTGATCTATAGTGCACTTGTCATGCTCGCGAACTTCATGGACAGCAAAGCACAGTATGGCACGAAGCTCGTGAGGATACCCGCGCCGCATTTTTACGTGCTCTATATCGGCGATGATATGGAAGCTGACGAGGACATGCTGAAACTTTCGGCGGCGTTCAAAGAAAAAGGGGCAGATCTCGAGCTCGTCTGCCAT
>ONJV01000179.1 GCA_900318215.1 uncultured Veillonellaceae bacterium | reverse complement strand
AAAGGGGGCAAAATGCAGATGCAAAAGCTCGTGAACCAATGTCTGTTCCATGTCCTGTGCGAACATCGTGTTGCGTGGATAATCGAGCGGATCGATGATATGGATGACCGACTTTCTCGATTCAAGCACCTAATTATTTTCCCCCTGCGCATCTTCCAAGGTCATCTCGTCAGCCCGACAGATTTTGGCGCGAATATCCCAGGCGTCGAGCTTCAAAATATGCTGCCATTCCTTCAACGCCTCTTGAAGCTCCTCATTGTTGTATAAAACACTCATCGCCTAACCTCCCACATGGTATAATGGCCGCAACTGAGAAATAGCTGTGCCTTACTCGTTGCTTATTATCGTGTCGCATGATATAATTTAGATAGAGATAGATGGTTCTATCCTTCGCCCGTATTGGTGGAGGAACTTAGAACCATCTATTTTTTGTACCTGAAAATACCAGCTAGCTTACCACCACTCAAAAAGATGATGTCTAGGCATTCTATTTTTGAACGCGACAGTCTATCTGCGACCACCTTTTTCAGTCTCTCCACATTTAACACAGCATCAAATTGTAGGATTATCCCACCCGGATTTTCGACAATTTGCTTAACCCCATGACGCACAGCGCTATCAGCCGCCTTTTCAGAAGTTATGGTCTTCAGCTCCCATAAGGCATTATTCCATGTATAATCCGGAGTTAACACTCCAGGGGATCTATTTTCTCGAAGCAATTCGATTCTGCCGCCAAACAAATCGAGAATTGTTTCTGCAACCTTTATTTCTTGCCTGTGCTTCGACTCTGAATAACCTTGTGGGTAAATGATGCCTGCTTTGTCCCCTATGGCATTCCGTATGTAGTCGTCTTCCACATCTACAAGCCGTGAAACAACTTTTTGCGACTGCCATTTCGCTAATGTAGTCTTCCTATCTACGTAGACCTTCTTCCATTCCTCGTAGGTCATGCTGGCTGGCACGCGGATATATTTCCCATCTGTATTCCTTGCCGCCCGCTCTCCCCTTGGCTTGCCATCGCCCTTGATACTGCCGACTATGGTCGAGCGGCAGTGCGGATGGAGCGGCGGCGCGTTGGTGCCGGGGCTGTAATCGTCGACGGGGTAGATATGACCATCATGGTCGCGGCAGGTCGCCGAGGTGCGCCGGTCAAGCGTTGCAACGAAGCGGTAGTATTTCATGCCGCTTTCCTTGATGCCGTCGACGATGGCGCGGTTTTCTACGTAGTTCAGCTCCGTGCGGACGAGCCGGATGGCCTGCGAGTAGCCGACGTTCATGCGCTGCTTGACGTAGCGAGCGAGCTCGTCAGCGGAACAGCCGCGGTGCATCCCTGCGGTGACTGTCCGCTGTATCGTCTCAGCCAGCTTCTCGCCATTCTTCCAGATGCGAGCGGAGTAGTTCTTCCCGCTCCAGGGCGTCCGAATCACGTTCTCCAGCGCCCCCGCATCGACGCGGCTGACCGGATGGATGAGCCCGCGTTTCTGGCCGATGTCATAGAGGTCATGATAGTAGAAATCCTTATAGGCTGACGGCAGGAACTTGTCCATGGCAGCCCGCACGTCTTTTGAGAGCTTGCCAATCTCGACGAGCGTATCAGCGTAGAGCTTGTCAAGTCTTGTGATGCGGCTGCGCATGGCCAGCGTGTTCAGCTCGCGCAGGAGCTCGTTGTCGCCGTTCGCCTGGATTTCTTTGATGTAGTCCTCGATGTCCATACGCCATGTCCGGTATTCCCGCCCCATGAGGAGGCGCTGCGCTTCTACCATGTCAAGGCCGTTATCATTCGCAAACCGTGCATAGAGCACGCGGATGTCGCTCTCGATGTGGTGCAGGGAGCGCGCGTAGAGGTCAAGCAGCTCTTTCTCAATCTCCCGTCGGCTTTTCCGGTGCCATGCTGCTTCCAGCTCCGTGTTCCGCTTCGCCCAGTATTCCTCGTTCGTCACTTGCCTCACCGCCTGTCATGCCTTCCTGCTGCTCTTTCTGCAGCTCCTCCATTTCCTCGGCCGGATCCGTGACGAACGGCAGCAGAGAGAGGAGGCGCTTCTGCGAGACGAGGCCGTAGAGCTCTTTGACGATCTGCGCCTGCTCTGCATCGTTCGACGGCAGGTTCGCCGTGAACGTGATCTCGATGTCGCGGAAGTCGATGTCGGCGACGCTCTTGAGCTTCAGCATGCCGCCGATGAGCTCAATGCGCCGCTGCAAGCCCTTTTTGAACCATCGCTCCTTGTGACTGCGAATCTGCTCGAGCCCGATGAGCTTGTACTTGATGGCGATGCCAGAGACATTTCCGGCAAATGATTCGTCACTCATGTCTGGCACGCTCGAAAACTTGTGAATGTCCTTTTGCAGACGCGTCTTGATGTTCTCGATGTACGTGTCGTTGAGGTTCTTAATGAGCCATTCCGCACCGCCGCCTTCTTCAAAGACGAGCACCTTGTTGCGCCGGAGTGCCTGCACGTCCTCCTCGTTCGTACCACCGACACCCTTCAGCACGAGGTATGCGTCCGTGAAGTCCTCCATATCGTCGAGCGTCAATGACTGCGCTTTGTCGTAGGCATCGACGAGGCTCATGACGTCCTCGAAGTCGCCGCGATGGAGCTTGTTATTCGCGTACTCGACGAACGGCACGTCATCGAAGTAATGCAGCGTCGGTCCGCCAATCTGCCGGATGCTGCCGCTTTGGTACGAGTAATTCGTGACGTCGCTCTTGTCGTAGACGTCGACGAACTCGTCGTAGGTCACGCCGTCGAGCCGATAGACGCGGTAGTGCCGGATGGCGTAGAGGATTTCTTCTTCGAGCGATGCATTGCAGACGAGGATGACTTCCTCCGATGGCACGGAGCAAAAGCGAATCTTTGCGTCCTCGTCCATGTAAAGCAGCTCATACGCCTCTCCTGTGACGCTAGCCTCGGATGCCAGCTCGAGGTTGTGTGCGGCTTCATCGTTGTACTTGAAGACCTCCTGCAAGGCGTCGACCTCGTCCTCGTTTTCCGTGATGGACGAGTAGGCGACGGGCTTGCCCATAAAGAAGCCCGTGCTCATGTCGGCGATGTAGGCGCAGTAGTTCGAGACGATCTTGTTGTTCGGCGCGTTGTTCGCGCGCTGCTCCTTGCGGAGGATGTCGTGCTCGCCTCGATAGTAGCGCTTGAGCCGCATCGCGCGGCCGAGCGCGCCTTCGTGACGTAGGCAGATCGTCGCGATGTCGTTTGCCGTGAGCTCCGTCTGCGTCGTATGAATTCTCATAGGCCGAAGTCCTCCTTTCGGAAATGATGCTTGATGTCGGCCACGTCGTAGTCGTCCAAGCCATACCAGATGGCCGAGAACGTATGCGGGTCGATGTTGAATTCGTCTGGAATGATTTCGTTGTCGCGGTCTTTCGCGTACGTCAGCTCTTTGAGTTCGGCGATGCAGTGGCGGCAACGGTCGGAACAGATGATGCGCCGAAAGCGCTTGACCTTCCTCGTATTGTCGAGACGCGAGTGGCGCGAGCCGCCGTTGCTCTTGTGCGTGGCGACCATGTTGAAGCCGCGTTTCTGGTAGTAACGGATGGCTTTCGGTTCCGCCGAGTCGGCCTTGATGCGCTCGCGCGTCTCGACGAACTCATGCAAGGCGTCGGCCGTCTCGTCGTCGGTCATGTGGTTCTGGTAGTACTCCCAATAGAGATACAGCCACTTGTTTTCCTTGTCGATGGCCATGCGGACGACGGCGTTGTATGATTCCTCGAAACCGAAGTCCATGCCGACGCGATACGACGAATGCGGGAGCCGGTCGACCGCCTCCATGACGTCGTCGTGGCTCTTGATCTCGAACTGCGGCAGGACAAGCAAGCCGTTGACACCGAACCGGCCAAGCCGCGCGATGCGGTAGAGGTCTGGGTCATAGTTCTTCATCTCGTCGAGCTGCGCGATGTACGAGGCCGGCAGGAACAGGTTATCGCTCGCGACGGAATGGTGATAATACGTGTTCCCGACGCGCAGGATGCGCTTCTCGTAGAGGTCGTCGTCGCTGACGTTCCGTTTCTGGAAAAAGTGCTTGTACGTCCAATTCGACCGTGCAATCGGGTTCGTCGTCAGAATCATGTACAGCGGGAGCGATGGATGACGCAGGCGGCCGAGAAGTTCCTCGAATCCTGCGTATTTCAACTCGCTGCACTCCTCCACCCAGACCATGCTGACGTTGTTGATGGACTTCAGCTTCGCTGGCTTGTCCATGCCCTTGAAGATGATGAGGCTGCCATTCGAGAAGCGTACCTGCGACGGTGCACCGACGAAATGCACCTGCTCAAAGAGTCCCATGTCCTCGACGATTTCCTTCAGCAGTGAATAGCACGAGTCACGGATCGTCCCGAACACCTCGCGAACGACAAGGCACGTCCGCTTTTCTTCCAGGAGCTTCAGGATGACCTTTAGCGCCGCGTGATACGACTTCGACGAGCCATAGCCGCCAACAAGGAAATAAATCTTGCTGCCCCAGTCGAAAATGAAGTCCTCGAAATGGGGATTGACCTCTTTCACGATGTTCATATCAGATGTCAACCTCTTTCCGCACGACCGTGATCTTGATGTCCTTGCCGCCGTTCTCCTTGCCGACGTCCTGCTTGATCTTGTGCATGGACTCGGCCGCATGGATGCGCCGGTCCTGCACACGGGTCAAGGCCTCCTCGAGAGCAATCAGGTCGTTGAGCTTCGGTGACTTGCGCCGGATGAAATTTTTCGGCTTCGGCTTGCCTTCCTTGTCAAAGTAGCCGTGGATTTCTTCCTCGACCTCGGGATTCGCAAGGTACTCCGTCCGCAGCTTCATCATGCGCCGCTCGCGGATGGCAAGCAGGCGGATATCTTCATCGAGGTTCTTAATGGGCTCGACGTCGATGCTGCCATAAAGGATGGCGCGTTCCTCTTTATCGAGCTGGTCTTCCCAGATGATGGCATACTCGCCTGTCTTCAGCGCTGGCCCCGTCTTGCCTACGTGCGACTTGCCGGAGCCTGCGGCATTCCTGCTGCCTTTCG
>ONJV01000173.1 GCA_900318215.1 uncultured Veillonellaceae bacterium | reverse complement strand
CCCGGCTCGCAGAGCGCGAGCATGGCGCGGGCATCGGCGACGGGAATCTCGTACTCGAACTCCGCCCGCCGCGCCGCATCCGCGCCGCCGTTCCTGCCCTTGACCGTCAGATAGCCGCGCTCGCCGCGGATGCGGACGCGCACCGTGCGCTCGGGCACGGAGGAAAGATAGCCCTGCGCAATCTCCTCGCCAGAGGCCGCAGGATGCCACGACGGCTGCACGAGGAACTTGCGCTCGATTTCTACGCCCATACGTTCACCTTCTTTTCTTGGTTTCTATTACCATCTTATCATATTTGCGTCGGAAAAAACATAAGTTGTTTTTCGGCTCAGGTGCAATGTCATTAAGCAGTGGAGACATTCAAACTTCAGCCTCCCTCTAGAGGGAGGGGGACCGCGAAGCGGTGGAAGGAGTAGTAGGGTGATGCCAGCCGAACGAGTAGATAGGCACCGCTAAAGTCCTTTAGTAACGTTCTATATCCTCGTTCGTCTCCAGCACCCAACTACTCCCCCAGTCAGCTTCGCTGACAGCCCCCTCTAGAGGGGGCCCAGCCCATAAAGGCCAGAAATTACTTCACGTACGTTTCATAGGAAATCTTCGCTCCATCCGTATGGAACACGATGGCGCCCTGCTGGTCGGTGCGCAGGACGGGGATGCCGAGGCTGGCGAGGCGGTTGAGGACTTCGGGCTTTGGATGGCCGAACGTGTTGTCGGCGCCGACGGAGATGACGGCGTAGCGCGGCGCGACGGCGCGCAGGAACGGTTCGCTCGACGAGGTGTTCGAGCCGTGATGGCCGACTTTGAGCACGGTCGCGGAGGCGTCGCGGTGGTCTGCGAGCAGCTGTGCCTCCTGTTCTTTCGTCATGTCGCCCGTGAACAGGAACGACGCCTTTCCATACTGCACGCGCACGACGTCGCAGGCCTCGTTGCCGCCCGTGCCGCCCTGCGCCTGCGCTTCTTCGGCCGTCGGCGCGGAGACGACGTCGATCGTCACGCCATCGATTTCATAGCGGCTGCCCGTCTCGAGCGTGGTGAATTTCCCGAGCGCCGGGTCGGCGGTCGAAAGCCCCATGCTCTTCGCATACATCTCGCGCCCCTCGCTTGATGTGAAGACATGCTGAACGGGCATGAGCTTCAGCACGGCGCCAGCGCCCGCCGCATGGTCTTCGTGCGCGTGCGAAAGGAAGATGGCATCGACATCATGCACGCCGTAATGCAATAGATACGGCACATCGACGCGCGAGCCGACATCGAACGCGCCGTCGCGCGTGCCGCCCGTATCGACGAGAAATGCATGGCCGTGCGGCGTGATGACGAGTGCGGCATCGCCCTGCCCGACGTCGATGAAATGCACGGCGATTTCATCCGGCCGCGCGAGATGCGCCGCAACGCAGAAGACGAAGACGGCCAGGAGCCCGGCGATGCCCTGCTGCCGATGCGCCTTGAGGAAGGTGCGTGCCGCCTGCTTCTGTTCATCCGGCAGCAAGAACGCGCCGAGCCCGAGATAATAGAGGATGCACGCGAGCGGCCCCGGCGTCGGCACCCAGACCATGCTGCCCGGCAGCGCTGCAAGGATGCGCGTCATCTCGCGCACGAGACCGAGCAGCAGGCTGTCGAGCGCGAAGACGATTTTGCCGAGCGGCGCGATGAGCCAGCCGACAAGGCCCGCGAACAGGCCAAAGACAATCATGAGCTCGACAATCGGCACGACAAGCAGGTTCGCGAGCAGGCACGAGAGCGAGAGCTGGTTGAAATACCAGGCGATGACCGGGAGCGTCGCGCCCTGCGCGCTGATGGAGAGTGCGAAGCTGCCCGCGAGAAAGCGCGGCAGGCCGCGCGCCTCGAGCCAGCGGCCGAGCCCCGGCGCGAGATAGATGAGTCCCGCCGTTGCGAGGAATGAGAGCTGGAAGCTGATGTGGAACAGCAGCAGCGGCCAGAGCAGGAGCATCCCGATGCCGACAATCAGCAACAGCCGCCGCGCATCGCGCTCCCGCCCGAGCGCCAGCGCGAGGAACGTCAACCCACCCATCGCCGCCGCGCGCAGCACGGGCGGCACGCAGCCCGCGAGCAGCGTATAGACCGTGATGGCGAACAGCACGAGTCCCGCCGTCACGAGCCGCGGCAATCGCAGCAGGCCGCCGAGCCACGCCAGCACGGCCGCGAGCAGCGAGATATGCGAACCCGAAACCGAGAGGATGTGCACGATGCCCGTCGTCGTGAAAGAAACGAGCAGCGCCGGGTCGATGCCGTCGTAGCCGCCGAACAACATCGCAAAAATTGCCGCCGCATCATGCTCCGGCATGACTTCCTGCATGCTCGCCGCATAGTGCTCGCGGATGGCCGCGATGCGGCGCAGGAGCTGCATCGTGAGCGTCGGGTGTTCCTCCGGCGTCACGCGCACGCCCGCTTTGCCGACGGCGACGGAGGCCGTGATGCCCTGCACGCGCAGCAGCAGCTTTGTATCGAGCTGGCCGGGATTCTGATAGCCATGCGGCAGACGCACCTTGCTGTAGATATAGAGCCCGCCTGTCGCCGTCTGCGGCGCTCCGCCTTGCTGGCGGATGGACTCCGCCTCGACATGGTAGCGGAGCTTCGTCTGCCCCGTCGCGTCCTCGGTCACACGCGGTTCTTCGACGAGGCGGCCCGTGACGTGAACGTCCTGACGGGCAAAGGCAGAGATGTCATTTGCTGGCAGTGCGTCGGCTGTCAGGAAGCGCAGAGCGCCGAGCACAAGGAACAGCAGCAGAAGCGGCAGGAATACCCAGCGGCTCCGTCGGAAGACGAGCACGGCTGATGCAAGAAGCAAAATCACGAACGCGCCGCCAAGCACGGCAACGGGCAAGCGCCACGGCAGCTCGGCTGCGAGAAAGATGCCGAGCGAAAGCACGAAGAGCAGCAGCACGAGAAAGCTCTCTTGCTGCTGCCCTTCTTCGAAATCTGCGAGGATTTTCATATCGTAATCTTGTCCTTCATCTTTTCGTATTTCGCTTTGCCGATGCCGCGGACTTTCATGATGTCTTCGGGGCTCTGGAACGCGCCCTCGTTCTCGCGGTATTCGATGATTTTCTGCGCTGTCGCGGGGCCGACGCCTGGCAGGGTGTCGAGCGCTTTTTCGTCGGCCGTGTTGATGTTGACGAGGCCGCCCGTGTCGGCGGAATTCGCGGAACCGCCTGCTTTCGCAGAGGCCGTGTTATTTCCGCCATTCGCCGCCGCGTTCTGCGCGCCCTTCGCTGGCACGCGGATCTGCTGGCCGTCCTTCACGGCCTGCGCCATGTTGATGGCCTCACCATCAGCGTCCGGCGAGAGGCCGCCGCAAGCGTTGACGGCATCGGCGATGCGCGCGCCCGTCGCGACCGTCACAACGCCGGGCTGGTTGACCGCACCTGTGACGTAGACGGTCAGGCCGCCATCCTGCGATGTTCCACCATCGCCAGAGGAAGCGGCTGGCTGCGTCGCCGCATCGAGCACGGTCGCATCACTTTGCGCGTGCATGCCATAGAGCGCCCCGCCGCCCGCGACGAGCGCGAGCAGCAGCAGCACGATCATCGATTTTCGAAACATCGGCATCCCATCTGCGCCCCTTTCCATGTTCCCTGTCTGTTTCTCTGTCTCTTTTCCAAAAATTCTACAGAAAAAAAGAATCTCCTGCCATTTCTGGTGGAGATTCTTTCATTTTCAATAAAGCATGCTCAAACTTTGAACTTCGCAACCTGTTCTTTGAGCTTTTCGGCGCCTTCCTGCGACTCGCGGACCTTCTCGAGAATCTGGTTCGCCTTTTCGGCGACTTCCGTGACCTTCTCGGCGACCTGCGTGTTGCCCTGCGCTTCTTCCTGCGTGGCTTTCGCAATCTGCGTCATCGCGTTGTTCATCGTCTCGACGTCGTCCGTAATGCCCTGCGACGTCTGCTTGCCCGCACGCGCGAAGTCGCGCATGTAATCGGCATCGGCGAGGTACTGTTCTGCCGTCTTCGTGATGGCTTCGTAATCCTTCGCAATGTTCTGCTCCATGAACTGCAGCAAGCCGTTCGCGCCTTCGGAGAGGTCGCCGACCGAGCTCGTCACGCGGCCCGTCAGCGACTGGATCTTCTCGGCCGTCTGCTGCGACTGTTCCGCAAGCTTGCGGACTTCGTCAGCGACGACGGAGAAGCCGCGACCTGCTTCGCCTGCGCGCGCCGCCTCGATGGCCGCGTTGAGCGCGAGGAGATTCGTCTGCTCGGCGATGTCCGTGATGTCCTTCGTCAAGAGCGTGATGTTGTCGACGACTTTCGCCGCCTCGATGGCCTGCTCGACCGAGCCCTTCGTCTGATGATAGACGTCTTCCGCCCGCTTGCTCGACGCATCCATATCCTGCTTGAGCTTGCTCGCGCGCTCGGCGACTTCGTTCGTGTACGCCTCGCTCTTTTCTGCCTCGTCGGCATTCGACTTCACGCTTGCGCTGATCTGGTCGCTGAGATTCTCGAGGTTCGACGTCGATGCCGCCGTCTCCTCCATGCCCGCTGCCATCTCTTCCGTGACAGCCGACATGTCCTGCGCTCCGTCGTTGAGCGCGCCGACGAGTTCCTGCACCTCGTGCACCATCGTGACGCTGCGCTCGGCCTCCTCGTGGACGTCCTTGAGGAACGTGCGGAGCGCCTGCTGCATCTTCTCGAGCGAAGCCACCATCTCGCCGACTTCGTCGCTGCGGTCGGCGAGCTCGGGCGGCAGCTCCTGCGTAAGGTCGCCATCGGCCACGGCATTGAGGAGGCCGACGGACTCTTCGAGCGGGTCAGCGATGTTCTTCGAGATGATGCGGGCGGCCGCGACGCCGATGATCAGGCCCGCGAGGATGATCCCGAGGAAAATCTTGATGGAACGCTCATAGACGGCATTTGACTGCTCGAACAGCAGCTTGCCCTGCTGGATGTTGTCCGGCGTGAGCTCGGAGAGGCGCGCGCTGATTTCCTTGACGCCGCTGAGGCTCTTCATGAGTTTCGCCTTGTCTTCCTGCGACGTCGTGAGGCTCTTCGCGCCCTCGGCCGACGTGATGAAGTCGCTGATGTTGCCATTGAGCTTCTGCAGCGATTCCTGTGCACGGTCGCCCGTATCGATGTCCTTGATCTTGTCCGCATCGCCCTGGATGGTCTTTGCCTTCGCGATGAGGTCATCGATGAGCTTCTTCTGGTTTTCCGGCGTGAAATCCTGCAGCAGCAGGTAGTCCACGTCGCTCTCCATCGTGCGGAGCTGCACCGTCGCCTCATTGAGGTACTGCGTCGTCATGAGGTTGCGGTTGTACATGTCATCGGCCGCCTGCTTCGACTGGTGGTTCGAATAGATGCCGACCGCCGCGACGATGCACGTGATGACGAGCATGATGACTGCGAGCAGCAGGATCTTGATTTTGACACTGAGATCTTTCAAAATGCACACCTCCCGCTCACTTCAGAAACTGCAAGACATTGTCCTTCGTGATTTCGATGAAGGGCACTTTCTCGTCGGCTTCCGCCTGTCCATCCTTCGCCATCTTCTGGATGAGGTCGAGAATGGTCGTGGCCGTGGTGTCTACATCCTGCTTGATGGTCTGACTCATCTCGCCAGCCGCGACGGCTTTCAGCGCGGCATCGCCGGCATCGACGCCGCAGATGACGACATGGCTGTCGAAACGGCCAGCTGCCTTCATCGCGTCGAGCGCGCCGAGCGCCATGTCGTCATTGCCCGAAGCAACGCCATCGATCTGCGGGAACAGCTTGAGCCAGAGCGTCATGTCTTTGAGCGCCTCCGTATGGCTCCAACCCGCATCCGTCATCGCGAGCAGCTCGACGTCGGGGCGCTTGTCGAGGCAGGCCGCCTTGAAGCCCTGCCAGCGCAGCTGCGCCGATGCCTGTGTGCTGTCGCCAAGGAAATATACAATCTTCGCGCCCTGCGGCAGGTGCTTTGCCATATACTCGCCCTGCATGCGGCCAGCCTGCTCCTCGTCCGAATGTACCTGCGCCGTCTTGCCGCCCGTGAGGTCGCGGTTCGTGATGATGACGGGGACGCCCGCCTCATTCGCCTTCTCGACGGACGGCTTCAGCGCATTCGCCTCGACCGGCAGCAGGATGATGGCACCCGGCTTCTTCGCGATGACCTCGTTCATCTGGTCAATCTGCTTGTTCGCGTCCATTGTCGCATTCGTGTTTTCCAGGGAATAGCCGAGTGCCTGCGCCTGCGTTTCCAGCGCTGTATAGAGCATCCCCTGGAATCTCTGCGTCACGTCATCATGCGAGACGAAAACGATGGATTTCGAACCGCTCCCCTGGCCGCCGCAGCCTGCTGCAAAGAGCATCATGCAGCCCGTCAGCAGCACGGCCAGCCACTTCTTCCATGGCTTCATAAGATAACAACTCCTTATCTGTCTTCTTTCCCCGATTCCTGCCGCGCGCTTCCCCCAAAGAGCGTGACGGAAACTTGCAAGACGCAACTAAAAATTGATACTCCTTTTTATTTCTCCCTCTACATCAAATATCCTTCTTTCGAACGTAAAAAGCAGGATTCCTTTTTCGTTAGAAAAAGTTCCTGCTTTTCTTCTATCCTTATGATGTTTCTATGCGATTTTCTAGAAGAACATGGAACACTCAGGCAGATACCGTGCGGAAGAATTCTTCGATGTACTTGTCCCAGCCGATGTCGTAAATCGTCTGTTCGCCGAGCTCGTCCTGATAGATGGCGAGCGCGAGCGTCATGAGCGAATCAGCCGTGTAGCCTTCGTCCGCCATGCCGACTTCCGCGTAGCCGTTGTAGATGGAAGTGACCGTTTCCGTCAGGCGGTCTTCTGGCATGGTATCGATGATTTCATACATCGCATCGCAATACTCGCGCGTATCTTTGCGATAACCGAGCGGATTCCTCCGAACATCGTCCACAATCTGGTGGATGCGGCTCAGAGCGATGATCTTGACTCTTGCGACTGACAAATCTCTCGTATCCATGAGAATCCCTCCATCTGACTCCGGCGCCTTTGCCGTGTCTGTGGATTATTATACGATACGAAAAGACAAATTGCAAGGATTATACATGTATACACGTAACAACCTCTGTATACTTGTACACAAAGAGCCTCCCGCAAACACGGGAGGCCCAAGATTTTCAGGAGTTTCAGGGGGTTACGCTTCGGCGAGGAAGGCCATGTAGCCTTTCTTCGTCTCGTAGACATCAATCTTGCTCGTCGCTTCCCACGGCGCATGCATCGAGAGGACGCCGACGCCGCTGTCGACGACCTGCATGCCGTAGAGGCTCATGATGTAGGCAATCGTGCCGCCGCCGCCGAGGTCGACTTTGCCGAGCTCGGCGAGCTGGTAGTGGACGCCATGCTTGTCGAGCATCTTGCGGATCTCGCCGAGGTACTCGGCATTCGCGTCATTCGAGCCCGACTTGCCGCGCGCGCCCGTGAACTTGTTGAAGACCATGCCGCGGCCGAGATAGGCGACGTTCTTCTTGTCGTACGAGCTCGCATAGAGCGCATCGTAGGCGCTCGAGACGTCGGACGAAAGCATCTTCGAGTTCATGAGGCAGCGGCGGAGCTTGAGGTCGCTGTAGTCGCCGCAGGCGAGCTCGGCGACGATGTTCTCGAAGAAGCGCGACTGCATGCCCGTCGCGCCGACGCTGCCGATTTCTTCCTTGTCGACGAGCAGGCAGCACGACGTCTTCTGGCGCGGCGCATCGGCGTCGAGCATCGCGCGCAGGCTCGTGTAGGCGCAGACGCGGTCATCCTGGCCATAGGCGAGCGTCATGCTGCGGTCGAAACCGAGCTCGCGCGCCTTGCCTGCCGGAACGAGTGCGAGCTCAGCGGACTGGAAATCGTCTTCCTCGATGTCGTACTTGTCCTTCAGGAGTTTCAGCACGCCCGCCTTGACGGATTCCTTGTCGTCC
>ONJV01000172.1 GCA_900318215.1 uncultured Veillonellaceae bacterium | reverse complement strand
TTCGCGATTTCTCCGTCCACATGGCGGAGGTTGCAGATGCCCATCGCCGCGCAGAATTCATTCATCTTCGCATTCGCACCAACGGCATCGACGACTTCTTCCGACTGGATACCAAAATTCTTCAAGTTATACAGCCGCTTGCCAATCATCGCGTCCTGGAAGACCGCCGCTCCGCCTTCGATTGTATGGAAGACTTTCGTTGCGTGGAAGCTGAAAATCGACGCATCACCAAACGCTGCAACGCCGACACCCTCCTTTTTCTCCCCGAAGGCATGCGCCGCATCGTAAATCACGCGCAGGCCATGTTTTTTCGCGATGGCCTCGATACGCTCGACGTCGCAGATGTTGCCATAGACATGCACGGGCACGATGGCCGTCGTCTCTGGTGTAATCAGCGATTCAATCAGGTCTGGGTCGATGGTGAAGTCGCTTTCGCGGATATCGCAGAAAACCGGCTTCAGCCCATTCCGGACAATCGCGTGCGTCGTCGAGGCAAACGTGAACGGCGTCGTGATAACTTCGCCGCGCAGGTGGAACGCCTGCAGCGTCAGCTCGAGTGCCATGTGGCCATTCACGAGCAGGGATAGATTAGGGGCTCCCAGATATTCCTTGAGCTCAGCTTCCAGCGTCTTGTGCTTCACACCCATGTTCGTCAGCCACGCGCTGTCCCAGAGCGGCTTGATTTCCTCGGCATATTCTGCAAACTCCGGCAACGACGAGCGCGTCACCAAAATCGACATCTTGCATCACTCTCCTAAAATTTTGCCTTTCATTCCCGCAGCAACATATCCACGGCATCGACATCGAAGACAGGCACGCCGCACTGCTGCTGCACGGCCTGCCGTTCCGCGAAGCTGTTGTCGATGAAGATGCTGCCCGGCATCACATGCGCTGCTTTTGCATCGTCCGCCGAGAGGCAGAGCACGCGGTCAAACAATCGCGGCGACAGCGCATATGCATCCATGTCCTGCCGCAAATCCCCTTCATGACGCGTCAAGAGCGTCACAGGGATGCCGTCGTCATGACATTGGTAGACGAAGCGGATCACGGATGCGCAGATGCGCCCCTCTACGATGAGTGTGTCATCGTAATCCAGATACACATGGTCATATGCCACGTCGAGACGGAACGCTGTGTGCAGGCGGCGCTCCAGCTGGCAGGATGCCGTGAGCACAAGGCTGCTGCCCGACTGCCCATAGAGCTCGAGAATCCCGAGATAGGGAAAGTTCACGCCCAAGTGGCGATACAGCGTCATCGTTCCGGATTGGCGGCAAGAGATTTCCAGCAGCTTGTAGCGCCCCTGCGCATCCTGCCGCAGCTGGAAGTACCAGGCTCCCAGGAACGACAGATGCGCATTGATGGCCTCCGCGATGGATCGCACTTCCTCCGTCAGCGGCACAGCCGTCGAGCGGAACGCGATGCCCATCTGGATGCGGTCGCGACTGCGCGGCCCGATGAATTTCAAACGTCCCTGCCGATCTGTGAAGCAATCGACCGTGAGTTCTTTGCCCGGCAGATATTCGCAGAGCACATATTCCTCGGAAAACATCGCATCCGTGAGCTCATCCGGCGTGTCTACACGCTGTACTCCCACGGCTCCTGCTGAAACATCAGGCTTTCGAAACAGTGGAAAATCCCCCTCGCTGACTTCTTCGCGCGTGCGATACCAATGCGGACAGCAGCCAGCATCGGCGAGCACCGAAAGCATCTGGCGCTTGTGGCGGCAGACTTCAGCTGTCCGAGCATCGGAGACCAGCACCTTGGCCGCAACGGCCTCCCGATGCTGCGCCAGGAAAAGCGCAATGTCATCATGCGTCGGAATCACGACATCGATACGATACGTCCGAAGCAACGCATTGAAACACTCCAAGAAGCCTGCATGCTGGATGTAAAAATCATCCTCGATATAGTGCGCGGCATCATACTGGTAAGCCGCGAAATCCTTTTTGCCTGACGCACCGAAAAGCTCGATGTCCACGCGATAGCGCAGGGCATCGTAGATTTCCAGCGCATTTTCCGCGCCTGCTGGAAAGATGAGCACGCGTTTTCGCTCTCGTTCTGTCATGACGGTTTTCCATTTCCTCCCCACCTCTATGCATTTCAGGGGTGCATCGTCCATTTTTGCGGCAGCCATCGGTCACACAGCCGGTAGTACCAGAGCTTGCTTTCCATAATGCCGAGTACATAGTAATCATGAATGCCCATCTCATCTAATTGCTTGGCGATTCCCTTGTAAAAAAGCGTTGTCGCAATCAGAATGACAAACGTGCCCGGCTTCCACTTCTTGATGGAATCAGGGCTTTTGATTACAATCGAACTGATGTCTCCTCCACCATAATCGAAAAATTTCTCCAGCCCCCATTTGGCTGGAGCATTGTCCAATACAACCGGAATCTCATAGCGGTGTTTGTACTTGTGCATGAACTGCGTGAAGCTCACACCCTCACCGAACGCCACAATCCGCTTGCCCTTTGCCGCACGGTCAAAATCCTGCCATGTCTGTGATGCCAAGCGCGAATCCTCTGGGTCCAGTTCTCCATGACGCTTCGCATAAATCACGTTCGAGAGGATATAATGGTCGAGGAATCTCTTCAGGTAGAGTCTTCCCCAGTAGTACCAGAAAGGCTTGGCATATTTGCAGATTTCATCAAAAATCAGCCCATTCACTTCCCGATTGGCGCGCATCGCCCAGTAGGCCACATAGAAGAGCTCGAATTTCTGCTGTGGCAAATCCAGCTTCTTGTGCAGCACCTTGCGCGCATATTCCTCCAGTCGCACGCGATAGATGAAATCCGTGGCCGTCCGATTGCTGTTTTCGCGCCAGCTCGCCCAGTTTTTGCCACCTTCCTTGATGACGAAACGATACGCTGCCATGTTCTCGCCCTGCATGTAATACCAGTCGCCCTGCGCGGTGAGAATCAGCATCAGCGTCATATCTCCGACCATCGGGCTGGCCGTCTCGATGATGCTGTAGTCATGCTTCGGTGCGAGGAAGATGTTGCGGTAGACGTAGGAGGAACCTTGTCCGGGCAGTTCGAATTTCTGGTAATCTTCGTAAGTGAAGACAGGCTTGTAATAGGCCCAGTGCCTGCCCTCGATGTATTTATGGCTCAGGTAGATTTCCTTGCCTTCGTCATCGACCATCGTGACCTCGTGCGAACAGCCGATGTACTCTGGATGCTGCTCCAGGAAATCCACCTGCTTCTGGAGCTTGTGCTCGTCCGTCCAGTAGTCGTCGCCCTCCAGGCCGGCGATGTATTTACCGCCAGCTCTCTTGAGCAAGTCATACAGGTTGCGCGTGGGGCCGAGATTCTTCGGACGCAAGACCAGCTTGAAAATTTCTGGATACTTGCGTTCATATTCGCGGAGGATTCTCCGCGTCCCATCTTTGGAACCATCGTCGCCGACCAGGACTTCGAACTTGAAATCCGTTTTCTGCTTGACAACGCTGTCCAGGCACTCGCGGATATGCTTTTTATGAAAATAGGTCAGGAGCGTCACTGTGACCATACATTCGTTTTGTTTTTCTGATTTCATCCTATCCCCCTTCAGACCTTGATGCGCCGCTCTGGCTCTCCGCGCCAGCAAAAATATCGTTTCTGCACGATGGCCGACAAGACGAGCCGCAGCTTCCGCCAGAAATGCCCGCGATAGCAAATAATCTGCCATAGCGGCCGTCCGTTTTTCAGCGAAGGCGACAAACTGAAAATCGCGGCAGCTGCAGCAAGCTTATTGCGTTTCAGATGGTCCATATCGACCGACTTGTGAAAATGATTTCTCAGATAGGCTTCCTCTTGGCAAATCATCTTCCATTCATCAAAGCGCCGGTTCTGCTTGCGATACTTTGACATCCAGTTTTGCGCTCCATGCTTTTCGACCAGCTGGTAGCAGAGCGAGACATGCTCCGTGCAATAAATCTTGCCACGCGCGACAAGCTGCATCAGCGTCGTCCGGTCGCCCACAGAAGAATCGAGACGGTAGAAGATTGTGTAGTCATCATCCTCGAGCCGGAAGAGGTTTCGGTAGACGAGGGCCGAGATATGTCCCGGCATGCGCCATTCCTGATATTCTGCGAGACCATATTCTCGCTCGTGATATTGCCAGAACTCATTGCCGGTCGGCGGATAGTTCGCAGTCTGGTCGTTACCTTCTTCATCCACGATGCGGCATCTGTCCTGCACGCCGATATACTCATCATGTGCTTCCAGAAAATCCGCCGATCTCTGCAAGAACTGCGAATCGCACCAGTAGTCATCGCCTTCCAGCGAAGCAATGTATCTGCCCCGTGACCGGCTCAGGATTGCATAGGCATTCCGCGTCGGCCCGACGTTCTGCTCCTGATGCACGACATGGATGATGTCTGGATAACGCTGTTGAAATCCCAGCATCACTTGCAACGTGCCATCCTGTGACGCATCATCGGCCAGCAGGATCTCGATCGGAAAATCGACAACCTGTGCAAGGATGCTTTCCAGAGCACGACGAATGGTATGCTCCTGATTGTATGCAATCAGATTCACACTGACCAACGGCTCTGATGATGTTCTATCTTTCTCTCCCGCGAGCAACATGATGCCTCCCTCGTGCTCTATCTTGCGTCATCTATTATAATGCGTTTAGGGGGTGGTAAAGGGGTATTAAAAATTTTAATCGACTTTTCCACAACGTGGACGATTTTTGGACAAAAAAATAGAGCCAAAGGTTTTTCACCTTCGACTCGAAGATTTGTGATGCTTACAGGAACGCCTCAATCTGCTGCTCCATGCAGGACGCGATGCTCTCCCGGTCCTGACCCCAGGCTTTGTACCATTCGACGGACTGATTGACAGCCTCGCGGATGTGCCAGCGCGGACGCCAGCCGAGACGTGATTTTAGCTTGCTGCAGTCAAGCTTGAGGAACGAAGCTTCGTGCGGAGCATCGCCGTCTGTCTCGGGATGCTCCCAGCTCGCGCCCTCGCCCCAGGCCGCGCAGAAGATATCCATGAGCTCGCCCGTCGTCACGCAGTCCTCGTCATCGGGGCCGACGTTCCAGCTGCCCGCGAGGCTCGCATCCTCGTACTGCCGCATCGCGAGCAAGAGATACGTCGTGACCGGCTCGAGCACATGCTGGTACGGCCGCGTCGAATACGGATTGCGCAGCTGCACGGGCGCGCCCTGCCGCGCCGCCCGCACGGCATCTGGCACGATGCGGTCC
>ONJV01000169.1 GCA_900318215.1 uncultured Veillonellaceae bacterium | reverse complement strand
AGGACATTTTCTTCGCCATCGAGGCGCAGGCAGTACGCCATGCCATCTGCCGTGCCCTTTGCGAGGATGGCATCCTCCGCCGAAACGTCGGACGGCTTCTCAGGAAGTGTGACTTTCGCATACTCGAACGAAAGATTCTTCTCCATCGCGGCGCGGAGCTCCGCTGCCTCTGCAAGCGTCAGCAGCTGGAAATGAACGACGTCGCCCGGATGGAGCTGGCCGAGCTTCCAGAGTTCGGCTTTCGCGAGCGTCACGGGGCAGACGAAGCCGCCAAGGCTCGGGCCGTCCGGGCCGAGCAGGATGGACTGGTCGCCCGTGAGGTCGAGCGTGCCGATAGCATAGGCATTGTCATGGATGTTCGACGGATGGAGGCCCGCCTCGCCGCCGTCCTCGCGCGTCCACTCGGGCACGGGGCCATTGAGGCGCACGCCCGTGCGGGCGCTGTCGAAATTGACCGTGTATTCGGCGCTCGTGAGTGTCGAAAGATACGCGGGCTGGAGATACTCTGCTGTCGGCTGCGGCCCCGGCAGCACGCCGAGCGTCCATTCGTGCGTGATGGATGGCGCAAATTCCTCGGGGAACGAAGCGCAGCTGTCCGTGTAGCATGGCGACGCGAGGCGCAGCGTGTCGCCCGTGCGCAGGGCGCGGCCGTTATGACCGCCAAATCTGCCATCGACGAACGTCGAACGGCTGCCCAGGACCTCCGGCACGTCGATGCCGCCCGCGACGAGGAGGTACGCGCGCATGCCGCATTTCGCCGTCCCGAGGCGCAGCACCTGTCCTGCGAGCGCATTGACGACGCGGTAGCGCCGCACGGGCTCGCCGTCGAGTTCGGCTTCCATATCCGCGCCCGTCAGCACGAAGGACGTGCGCGTGCGGAAGCGGAAGCCGCCGCCGCGCATCGTGAGCTCGATGCCTGCCGCGTCGTCTTCATTCCCGAGCAGGCGGTTGCCGATGCGGAAGCTGTAGCTGTCCATCGCACCGCAGGGCGGCACGCCGACCGTCCAATAACCGATCCTGCCGTCCGCATCCTGCACCGTCGACTGCAGGCCGCCGTCGAGCACTTCGAGATATGGTTCCTCCGGCAGGAAGCCGTCGAGCATCTTCGTATAGAGACGTCCTGCCTGATAGTCCTCGCGCGCGAGGATGGCGGAAAGATAGGAAAGGTTCGTCGTGACGCCATAGATCCGCGTCTCCGCAAGCGCCCGCTGCATCTTCGCAAGCGCATCAGCGCGATCTTTACCATGCACGATGAGCTTCGCAAGCATCGGATCATAGAGCGCCGTGACCTCGATGTGCGGGCAGATCCACGTCTCGACGCGCAAATCGGGAGAGAACTGGCAGTCATCGATGCGGCCCGTGCCCGGGCGGAAATCATTGTGTGCGTCCTCGGCATAAACGCGGACTTCGATGGCGTGGCCTTCGGGCGCATGGACGAGCGTTTTGATGTCATGGAGCTCGCCGGCCGCTTCCTTCACCATCCACTCGACGAGGTCGACGCCCATGACCTCCTCCGTGATGCCGTGCTCGACCTGCAGGCGCGTGTTGACTTCGAGGAAATAAAAGTGCTCCGACGGCTCATCATAGAGGAATTCGACCGTGCCGGCATTGCGGTACGATGCCGCTGCCGCGAGGCGTTCGGCCGCCTCGTACATCGCGCGGCGTACATGCTCCGGGAGGTTCGGCGCCGGCGACTCCTCGACGACCTTCTGGTTGCGCCGCTGCACGGAGCAGTCGCGCTCGCCGATGGCCGTGACCTCGCCCGCCGCCGTGCCGAAAATCTGCACCTCGACATGGCGGGCGCGCGCGATATATTTTTCGAGAAAGACGCCGCCATCGCCAAAGTTGCTTTCCGCGAGATGGCAGACATTGTCATAGGCCGCGCGAAGTTCCTGCTCGTTCTGGCAGATGCGGATGCCGATGCCGCCGCCGCCCGCCGTGCTCTTCAGCATGACGGGATAGCCGATACTGTCCGCCGCCTGCACGGCCTCGCCCGCCCCCGAGAGAAGTCCCGTGCCCGGCAGCAGCGGCACGCCCGCCGATTCCGCGAGAGCACGCGCCGCATGCTTGAGGCCGAAGCGGCGGATCTCGGCGGCCGTCGGGCCGATGAAGACGATGCCGGCCTGCTCGCAGGCCGCTGCAAAGTCCGTGTTCTCCGACAGGAATCCATACCCCGGATGCACGGCTTCCGCGCCCGTCTCCTTCGCTGCCGCGAGAATCTTCTCGATAGAGAGATACGTCTCGCTGACCGTCCCTTCCCCGAGGCAGACAGCTTCGTCTGCGTTCTTCACATGCAGGCTGTCCTGGTCGGCCTGCGCGTAGACAGCGACGCTCCCGACCCCCATTTTCTTCAGCGTGCGCTCGATGCGCACGGCGATGGCACCGCGGTTGGCGATGAGCACTTTCGTAAACATGGCGGATTCCTCCTTTTTCCGCATCACCTCGTCTCAAAAACGAGATGCGTCAATCCCAGATGAGCAGACGGATCGGCGTCGGATTGTAAGCGTTGCAGGGATTGTTGAGCTGCGGGCAGTTGCTGATAAGCACGTAGACATCGCGCAGCGCCTTCATTTCGACATACTTGCCCGGTGCCGACACGCCATCGTCGAACTTCAGACCACCCTCGGGCGTGACCGGCACGTTCATGAAGAAATTGATGTTCGGCGCGAGGTCGCGCTTCTGGATGCCCGTCGCGCTGTCAGCGAGCTGCAGCATGAAGCTGTCGCGGCAGTTGTGCATGTAGCGCTTTTCACGAGCGTAGCGCACCGTGTTGCTCTGCGACGAGCAGGCGCCGCCGAGCGTATCGTGGCGTCCCGTCATGTCTGCCGTGATTTCGAGGAGCGGCGTTCCCGATTCTGCGCGCAGCACCGTGCCCGTCGTCAGGTAGATGTTCTTCTGCGCGACGATCGTCGCGATGGCGCCATAGTGGTCGCCCGGGTCGGCCGCATCATAGAACGTCGTATCGACGGCCTGGTTGCCTTCGAGATCGACGATGCGCAGCGACTGGCCCTTCTTCACCTCATGGAGCCAGCCGAGGCCGGCATCGAGCACTTCGTTATAGATGGCATCCGCTTCCTTCAGCGTGCTTTTCTTCTCGATGAGTCCGTACATGATGAAATCCTCCCTTTCGCAAGCCCTGTCTCAGCGGCCGAGCAGGTTGTAGTAATCCCAGGTGTTCTCGAACGCGCGGTAATTCTCCGGGCGATGGTTCACGCAATCATCCATGAGGTCCGTCGGCGGCGCATCATAAACGTCCATGATGACCGGCACCTGCGGATATTCCTTCGAGGGATTCAGCGGGTTCGGCGTGTTCGAAGCGATGAAGATGATGTCCATCTCCGTGCGCAGCGTGACCGTCGCACCTTCCTTGCACCAGCCCGGCACATAGTGCATGCTGCCGTCGAGATCGACATAGACTTTCGGAAAGAGGTTGACGCACGGCACGAGGTCTCCTTTGCCCATGTTGTTGCGCACGAGCTCCATCTTGAAATTTTCCTCGCCCGAACGGTAGAAATCATTGCGCGCCTGCTGGTACGTATGGATGCCGTATTTCTCATCCGTCATGCGGCGCGTCGTGTGCCCCGTGATCGTATCGTGCCAGCCGAGGCTGTCTTCCGTGATGCTCGCGAGCACGCGGCCGTTGTCGCTCATGAGGACGTTGCCCTTCGTGAGATGCGACGTGTACTGGGCTTTCAGCGTGTCCGGCATATTGTAGCGCTCCGACGTGTCGAGCAGGTTGTACATGAGGATGGAGAGATTCGCATCCTCGCCGAGCGCCTTGAAATGCAGGTACTTGTGACGGCCGATCGCACCGGACCACTTCTCACCGGGGCGGAATGTCTTCGTGAAGATCTTCTTCATGGCTTCTTCCTCCAATCAGTTTCCCATCAGCCAGTTGTGAAAACCGCTTCCCAGCGGCTCTGGCAGCTCTTTGCTGTCCACGCTTTCATCATACGAGCATCTTTGTCCGCAAACAATGGACGGAAAGATGGAACCTTGCTCCACTTTCGTTCCATGGACTGCGACCTGCGGACAAGCGGCGGCGGAAAAAGCCGAAGAAAAAAGCCGTCGCGATGGCGGCGGCCCTTCGGGAGGAAACCAGGTTTCATTGCTGATAAAGGAGGTTCATCAGCTGCATGCGGCTCTTGACATTCGTCTTCGTGAAGAGATTGTAGATATGCTTCTTGACCGTCGAGATGCTGACGGTCAGGCGGTCGCAGATCTCGCTGTTCGAGAGGCCGCGCGCGAGGAGGCGCATGACCTCGTCCTCACGCTGCGTCAGGGCATAGCGCTCCGATGTCTTTTCAAAGCAGCGCTCGACGAGCTGGCTGCGCTCGTCCATCTGCGTGACGCTGACGATCATGTTCTCGACATGGCGCTTGAGGATGTTCAGGATTTCCATGTCCTTGTCCGTGAAATCGCCGAGCTCCTTCGAACGGAAAAGGTTGAAGACGGCCAGCACGCTGCCCTCGTGCAGCACGAGGATGCCGCAGCCATAAGGGATGCCGGCCGGCAGCAGGAATTTCTGGAAGAAGTCCGTGCGGCAGCGGCGCTCTTCCTCGATGATGTCCGTATCGCGATAGACGCGCGTGCCCTCGCTGAGCTCATAGAGATATTGGAGGTAATCTTCCTGATAGTAGCGCTCGACATAGGCGGCCGACTCGCGCTCCTCCATGCCGATGAAGCAGCTCTCGTCCGTGCGGATTGTGCCGTCCGCATCGAGCAGCAGCAAGTAGCCCTTCGTATAGGGAATCAGCATCCGCAGCACGCGCATGAGCTTCGTCGAAAGGTCGCCGATGCTTTTCTGCGCATAGAGTTCCAAGAGGATATTGTTGATTGTCATCCATTCTGCTTCTTTCAGCATACGGTCCGCCTTTCTCTTCCATCCATCTGCTTCTATAAAAAGACAACGTCGGAAGCTGCTGGCTCCCGACGTCGTTGTCGCTTGATTTGTAACCCATTGTAGCACGCAGGCGTCCGAATGTCTACGGAAAGGCCGCTTCCGTGCGGGAAATTCAGTCTTCCGGACGCCTGCGTCTTCCACTTTCGTTCCATCCGTCTTCCTTCCAGCGTGGAAAAAGCAACATCTTCGCGGCCCCCGCCGAAGGTGCGATGTTCGCGAATGTCATGACGGCCTTCCTCGGCGACACGCTTCCGACCGCTTTCTACAGCGTGACCTTGACGATTGCCCTCATCTTCATCAACCTGCGCGGCGTCAAGGTCTCGACACTCGTCCAGAGCGTCATCGCCGCC
>ONJV01000116.1 GCA_900318215.1 uncultured Veillonellaceae bacterium | reverse complement strand
GACGTCATCGCGACGAACGGCGGGAGCCTCAAGGCATAAACATAGTGAGAAGCTATGCAGCATAGGGAGAAAATCATTGACAACCATGCGATTTTCCGATATGCTGAATGCATCAAAAAGTTCATAGGGCAGGCAGGGCTGACGGATCAGTGGAGCACACCACGTGTCCTGCATGCTTTTGAGAAAAGCCGACCGTCTGGGCAGAGAGGTTTGTCCGGCGGTGCGGCTTTTTCGTTTCCGTGGACAAGGCCTCTCTTTCGCGTCCCTGCACCTTGCAGGGAGAAAGGATGGTTTTCATGCGGAATCGCTGGCTCATCGCACTTTCGGCCGTCGGAATCCACATCTCGATTGGCAGCGTCTACGCCTGGAGCGTGCTGACGCGCCCCATCATGCAGCAGCTCGGATGGTCGCTTTCGGAGACGACGTGGGCGTTCTCCATCGCAATCCTGTTCCTCGGCTTCTCGGCGGGCTTCCTCGGAAAGTTTGTAGAAAAGTACGGCCCGAAACGGAGCGGCCTCGTCTCGATGTGCTTCTTCGGCGCCGGCATGTTCGGCACGGCGCTCGCGCTCCATCTCGGCAGCCTGCCGCTCCTTTATCTTTTCTATGGTGCGATTGGCGGCATCGGCCTCGGCGTCGGCTACATCACGCCGGTCTCGACGCTCGTCAAGTATTTCCCGAACCATCGCGGCTTTGCGACGGGCCTCGCCATCATGGGCTTCGGCTTCGCGGCACTGATTGCGGGCCCTGTCATGCAGCAGCTCACGGCGCGCTTCGGCCTCACCCAGAACTTCCTGATTCTCGGCACGGTCTATATGGTGCTGATCGGCGCTTCGTCGCTCTACCTCAAGCCGCCAGCGAAAGCAGCCGTGCAGCAGGCATCGCAGGGCAGGGGAACCGCATCCGCGCCGCGCACACCCGTCAGCCGCGACGCGAGCACGCTCGGCGCGACGGCCTCCGAGGCGATGCATACGTGGCAGTTCGGTGCGCTCTGGTGGATCTTCTTCGTCAACATCACCTGCGGCATCGGCCTGCTCGCCGTTGCGTCGCCGATGGCGCAGGAAGTCGTCGGCATGGATGCCACGCAGGCCGCCTCAATGGTCGGCATCATCGGCCTGCTCAATGGCGGCGGCCGCATCCTCTGGTCGACGGCGTCCGACTACCTCGGCCGCGGCCTCACGTACATGCTGTTCTTTGTCCTCGAAGTCGCGGCATTTGCTCTGCTCTCGGGCACGCGCGACGCCTTCGTGTTCCAGGCGCTCGTGCTGCTGATCATCAGCTGCTACGGCGGCGGCTTCTCGTGCATGCCAGCGTATCTCTCCGACCTCTTCGGCACGCGCGAGCTCTCAGCCATCCACGGCCGCGTTCTCACGGCCTGGGGCGTCGCCGGCGTCGTCGGCCCGACACTCGTCTCGCTCTTCCGCGAGCAGACACAGGGCTACACGGCGATTCTCTTGTTCTTCGCCGGTCTCTTCGTCCTGAACTTCGCCATCGCGACCGTGCTGAAGCTGCACGGGAAGCGTTCGCTGGAAGAAAAAGCAGCATCCCGTCCATCGACGGTTTCTGCTCAGTAATCGCTCCATCGTCTCCATCATTTCCATCACACACGAAAAAAAATCCTGTCATGCGAATCTGCATGGCAGGTTTTTTTCGTGTGCCCGGCATGATGCATCTCAAGACTTATTCTTCGAACAGTCCCGTTTCCTCGTAGCTTTCGAGCCGTTCGAGCGTATCGGGATTGTGCTCTTCGAAGAAGGCGGTCTGGATCTGCATGTCGGGATGCAGGACTTTGCCTTTGCCGCCTGCGATGTCGGCGAAGCGGCAGCTGTAGATGATGGGGAAATATTTGCGGATGAAATTGCCATCTTCGTGTGCTGTCAAGGCAATGATCTGGAAGCCGAGCTGGTCGGCGATGAAGAAGACCGGGTCGAGGACGTGGTCGCTCGAGGCCTTGCCGAACGGGTTGTCGGCGACGACGACGCGATTGTGGGATTTCGTGTGCGGGATGCGGGCGCGCTTTTCGGAGAGGTAGTTGAGGCAGCCGAGGAACAGCGCCATGTTCTTGCACCAGACTTCGCCGCCCGACCACTTGTTCGATTCTTCCCAGTCGTAGGGGCGCTCGGAGAACGTGCCGACACTCGTGGCTTTGCGGCATTTGACTTTGACAGCGTGCGTGCCGAGCGTCGCGGCGAGGAGCTGCTGCGTGCGGAGCTGTTTTTGCAGTTCTTCTTTGACTTTGCGGCTGTCTTCACGTCCGTCTTCATCAAGAAAATTTTCGGAATCGAGGCGCTCCGTGAGCGAGCTCAGATAATTGCGGATGTCCGTGCGCATCTCGGAATCTTTCTTTTCCGTGAAATGGATGGTGTAGATGTCTTTCGTTCCGTTTTCTGTGCGGATGCGGGTCTTGGCGGCGATTTCTTTGAGGCCGCGGCCGATTTCCTGCAGGTAGAGCGTCATGTGCTCGACCATGTGCTCGATGTGGGAGAAGTGTTCTTTCTGCTCGGTTTCGGCGATGGCGATGCTCTTCTGGATGGTCTTTTCCATTGCGGCGTGCCAATCGACATACGCCTCGTATGTGTCCTTGCTCTGGATGCCGTCGACGATGTGACGGCGGCGGCGTTCGTCGCGGATATGCTGGTCGCAATAGGCGATGAAACTGTCCTTTGCCTGGCGGTTTTTCTCACGCTGGACGGCTACGCGCTCATAAATGGCGTGGCTTTCGCGGAGGAGAGGTGCTGCCGCCGTTTCAAAAACAGCGCTGTCATCCGTCTGCCATTCGTCTGGCAGCAGGATGGCGTGCACGCGGTCAATCGTGAACTGGAGCGTGACGTTTTCCTTGTCGAGCCGCGTGAGGGCCTTTGTGAGCGTTTCGACATGGCGGGCGTTTTCCTTGCTTGCCGTGCGGCAGGCGGCGAGGGATGCGCTGACGGCACGCTGCTGTTTTTCAAAAGACGTGCGCGCCTCGGCGAGGTCGCCGGTGATGCTGCGGATAGGGGCGCCGTAGTGCGCGATGTAGCTGTCCTTTGTCGTCTCGAATTTGCCTGTCGCCTTGTCAAAGGCGCGCAAAGCCTGATCACGGCTATGCTGCCGGTCTTTCGTTTCTTTGAGCAGGGCAGGACGTGCGTCGCGCAGCTGCTGTTCCTGCTCGGCACCATCCAGGGGATAGGCGAGGGCTTCGTCGAGGTCGAGCCCGTTTTCGGCCGCTTCGCGCTTGGTGCGCTGCTGTTCGCGGGCAAGACGTTTCTGCTCCCGGCGGGCCTGCGCGAGACGTTCTTCGAGGCGGCCGCGATTCGCCTGGATGCCATCGATGCGGGCGAGGATCCGATTGCGTTCTTCGGCGAGGACGTTGTAGTTCTTGCTCGTTTCCTGCGGCTCGCTCGCTTGGACGTCCTCGTAGTAGAGGCGCTGGCGGATGGCGTCAACGCGGCTGTTTTGTTCGTGGATGGATGCGACGACGTTTTGCAGGTCTTTTGCGATCTGCATCGCTTTCTTTGCGGACGCATCGAGCTTGTCATGGACCGCCTGCTCTTCGCGATGCAGGGATTCCTGCGTCTTGAGGTGTTCTTTGTGCTCGCTCTGCAGGCGCTCGTAGACGTCGAGCGTCGCGAGGCGGTGGGCGAGTGCATCCTGCGCGGCTTTGTGTTCATAGCGGAGCTTCTGATAATTTCCGATGCTCTGCTGGCACTGCTCGATGGTCGCTTCGCTCTCGTGGATGCTTTTTTGCAGGAGGGCAGCCTTCGTTTCTGCTTCTTTGCGGCTCGTTGTGATTTCCTGATATTCGGAAAACGCATGGTTTTCATAGAAGGAAAGCAGTGATGCGCGGAGCTGCTTGAGATGTGCGCAGACGGCTTCCTGTGCGTCGAGCTCCTTGTCGCGTGCGTCGGCGTTCGCGCGCAGATGTTCCATCCAGGTGCGGAAGTCCTCGTCCATGATGTGGTTCCAGTAGTCCGGCGTGATGGAGCGGGGGAGGGC
Source organism: uncultured Veillonellaceae bacterium (assembly GCA_900318215.1). Lineage (GTDB taxonomy): Bacteria > Bacillota > Negativicutes > Selenomonadales > Selenomonadaceae > Selenomonas_C. The sequence continues at coordinate 3,692 of ONJV01000116.1, read as the reverse complement.
AGGAGCTTTTCCTTCGGTCAGCAGCGTGCGCAGTTCGCCGCTCGTGAGGACGAAGACGGGCTGCGAGAGGACGTCGGCTTTTGCCGCAAGGCGGTGCAGGAGGTCTTGTACGGACGATTCGGCAGTGATGACGGATGCCGCCCAGAACGGGTAGAGGCGGCGAAGCTCGTCTTCGTCGCGGCCGCTGCGCACGGCGGCGCGATAGGCATCGGCGCCGCTTTCAAGCGTCGGAAAATCATTCCGCCAGGTCTCGAGCAGGTCTTCAAGGACGGGATCGGCCGTGAATGAAGCAGCGCCGTCATATTGGTCGACGAAACGATGTGCCTGGCGGGAAAGCAACGTGAGTTTTCGCTTTTTTTCGTCTTCCAGGACAAAGTTGTCGCCGAGCTGATCCGTGAAAAAGGACGAACGCTGGTAGAGTTCGGTTGTCGTCATGGCCATGTTCGCGCATGCGGGGACGAGGCGCAGCTGCTGGAGCAGGTTCTTTGCCTCTCCATCGATGGCGCTGAGCTGCACGGCCATCTGCGAGATGTCGTTCTGGAGCTGCGCAAGGCGGCTGCGCTCTTCGGGAAGCGCTTTCTGGAGAGCTGCTTTCTGCTCGGTATAGAAGGCCAGATTTTTCTCATCCTCAGCGCGTGCGGCAGTGATGCGGTCTTTTTCCCGTTCCCACGTCATGCGCTGCGTTCTGGCATCGGCTTGCAGGCTGTCGTCAAAAATGTCCTGCTCGATGGCTTCCATGCGTTGAATAGCGTTTTTGATGGCCGCGTCGGTTTTGCCGAGCTCGCGCGTGATGCGGTTCGCTTCTTTTCGGAGGTCTGCAGCAGCCGCCGCTTCGTCGTTCTGTGCTGTTTCGAGGTGCTTGCGTTGTGTTTCGAGGCGCTGGCGCAGTGTTTTGCATGCAGATTCTTCCTGCTGGAAGAGATAGCGGAGGTGGGCGCCGTTTTCTGCGAGCTGTGCGCGGAGCGTCTGCGCTTCGTCGTCGCGGTCGAGTTCGGCAAGGGCGGCAGCAGCCGAGTCTTCCGCCTGTTTCGCTTCCGTTTCTTCTTTGTGCAGGCGGGCATAGACGAGGCTTTGGAGCAGGGAATCGTGCGCGTGCAGCTGCGTTTCGGCTTCCGTGCAGGCCGTCTGCGCTTTTTCGTACGTGTGTTCCCGTGACGTCATGACGGCCTCTGCATCGGCAACATCGCAGGCTTCGAGCGACTGCGCAAGGTCTTTCTGCTGGTCGAGCAGATTCGTTTCCTGCTCGGCAAGTTCCTGTGCTGTCGCGCGCCGCATGGCAAGCACGTCGGTTGCGCGCTGGTGGAGCGTCTTGAGACGGCCGTTCACGGCGCCAAGCTCGTTTTCGAGGTCATACGTCGCTTTCTGCACGGCAGTGTAGACATCCATGCGTTCGAGCACGCCGCGCATTTCTTCGATGCGCTTTTTGAGCGTGCGCTGCTTGCGGAAATGGTCGCGCTGTTTTTCGAAAAGCGAGACAAAGCCATTGCCGCCGTCTGTCGTGCCGTTCTCGTCGGCGATGCCTTCCTCGACGGTCGGAATCAGCAGGCGGTCGACGAGCGTTTCGTTCGTGCGGCAGTTGTCGAAGAACGCTTCGACGCCGCCCTCCGTCTCGTTGATGGCCGCAATCTTGTTCCACTCGGCTGGGATGATGTGGAAATGCTCTTCGATGTACTTGCCATAGGCTTGGAGGGAATCGTTTTCCGAAAAGAAATGCGCATTCATGCTGCTTTCTGCGACGCCACGGAAATACGTTGCCAGTTCTTCTTTCGTCGCGGGACGGTCGCGGCCGTCTTCCTTGCGGACGAATGGCAGCTTGTCGATGCTGTTCTTGTCAGCGGGGCCGTACTCGTAGGCAAATTCCTGCGAGGCGAGCTGGTCCTTGCTGTTCAGGAACAGCGAGACGGCTGTCAGCGCGTAGCGGCGCGGCTCGTTTTCGAGAATCCATTCGACAGCGATATGCGCGATGGAGTTTTCGAGCTTCAGCGTCTCCTGGATTTTTCGCTGGGCGACGGTCTTGTGCGGCAGGACGGCCTGGATGAGCGTCTGGACAAAGACGGTTTTGCCTGCGCCGTTCTCGAGCAGCAGGATGCCGTTATAGCCGTCAAATTGGAACGTCGTGTCGATATAGCGTTTTTTGCCGCCGTCATAAACGACGTTCGTGAAGCGGATCCTGCTGATCGATGGCATGGGAATCATCCTCCTTTGCTTTGTGGTCGAGGCTGTACATGAAGTCCGTGATGCCGCGGTTGTAGCGTTCCTCGAAATAATAATTCACGAAGATGGTTTTTGCCTTTTCCGTCAGGCTGTATTCATCGGCACCGTTGTCGTGCAGGAGTCCCTGCGCTTCGAGAAAGGATTTCGTCTGTTTCAGAATGGCGATGCGGCTGCGCGTGCGTCCGTCCTGCCGCTTGGCCGTTTCCTTGACGCTGTCGAGGTCGGCCCATTTCCGCAGGAGCGGCACCCAGTTGAAATTGTAGCCCGTTTCCGCCTGGCGGAGCTCTTCTTCGCTGCGCGAGGCGAGGGCGTCCATGCGCTGGTTCATCTTGTCGAGCCAGGTGGAGAGCGTCACGAAGTCATGCGGCTCGATTGTATGATAGCTGTCGTAGAAGCAGCCGACGAAGACGATGATGGCGAGGTACATGAGATAGATGTCCATGTTGAGCGCGTTGGCGTGCAGATATTTCTTCTTGATCTGGTCGTTCGTCATGTGGAACATGGCATCTGGCTTCACCGGGATGAGATAGATCTTGTCGGCGTCGTCGATGATGGTGCAGCCGACGTGAGCGGCGAATCTCTGTGCGAGGCTGCGGATGTCCTCGTCACTGTAGAGCTGTGCGTTTTCGGCCTTCGGGACGCTGCCGGCTGCAGCGAGCTTGCTGTAGAGGTCAAAAGCGTCGAGAACGGTTTTTTCAGTGTATTCTGTCATGGATTTCCACCTCGATGTTCATGTTGCTGATGGTGTAGCCAGGGAGCTCCAGGAGGCCGGGAGCAAGATTGGCGGTGATGGCCAGAAGTTCCGGGTGCTGGCGCATGATTTCCCGATATGGCGAGTCTTCGCCGAGGGAGGCGTCGAATCGGAGCGTGTGGCGGCGGTGAAGAATCATCCAGAAAATATAGAACTGCTTTTGCGAGAGGATGTCGGGACGATGTTCTTCTTCGAAGGCGAAGAACGCCTGGAGCGTGGTCTGCGTCTTTCCACCGAGGAAAACGAGCAGGTCATCGACAATCATGCTGTAATGCTGCCGGATGTTTGCCTTGGCCGCGGCATGGTCAGCGGCGAGGAGTTCGGCCTCAGGAAATTCTTCGGCACGGTCTTCGCGTTCGAAGCGTTCGAGGCGCTGCGGTGCAAAGATGTCCATCGGCGACCAGATTTCGGCTTTTGCCAGTGGCAGGAAAGGCTCGATCAGGGTACGGATGGAATCGAGCGGCAGCGGCGTCGCAAAGACGCGGTTTGTCACGTCGTTTTCAAAATTGAACGAATCCACACCAGAGAAATAGAGTGCCTCCTCTGCGGCTGCAAGTGCTGACGTGCCGAGCTCGATGCCGAGTTCGAGGAGTTTTCGGTGCTTGCCGTGCACGACGTCGAGGCGCTGTTCGACGACCATGATGTTGTCATACGCTTTTCGTTCCGGGTCTTTATCGATGTTGTTCTGGATGCGCTGCTTTGTCTCGCCGATGAATGTTTTGAGTTC
>ONJV01000167.1 GCA_900318215.1 uncultured Veillonellaceae bacterium | reverse complement strand
TGGGGCTCCGGCATCTACGCCGAGTACCAGATTCGCCACGAGGCGTATCTCAAGAAGCAGGCGGCGCGTGCGCCGGAAATCGACCCGAAATTCGACGGCTACACGAACATCCTCGTCATGGGCGTCGATGACGGTGCGACGAGCGGCCCCGAGCGCATGGATGATGCCGGCGAGCCCCTGCGCCATGCCGATACCATCATGATGCTCTCCATCGAGAATGAAACGGGCAGGCTCCGCATCCTGACGATTCCGCGCGATACCTGGGTGCCGGTCCCGGGCTCCGCTGATGAGAACCGCATCGCCTCGCTCTATGAGACGGGCGGGGCTTCGCTCGTCGTGCTTGCCGTCGAAAAATTGCTCGGCGTCTCCGTGCACCAGTACGTGACCATCGACATGGCGACGTTTGCCGAAATCATCGACACGCTCGGCGGCATCGACCTCTACGTCGAGACGGACATGGATTACGACGACCCCGAGGCGAACCTTTCCATTCATCTGAAGCAGGGCTACCAGCATCTCGCGGGAAAGGATGCCGTCGGCTATCTGCGCTACCGCAGCACCGACCTCGGCGATGTCGGCCGCTCGAAGCGCCAGCAGATGTTCGTGCGGGCGCTTTATGAAGAGGCCATGCAGGTCTCGACCCTCCCGAAGATTCCGGCCATCGCCGAGATCCTCCAGACGCGCGTCACGACGAGCGCCGAAATCTTTGACTCCGCGCACATCGCGAACGTCCTGCGCCACATGAACCGCGAGGCGCCGGAGGTCTGGATGCTGCCCGGCACGACGGCCGAGGGCGACGATACCATTTGGATGCCCGACACGCAGGCCGTCGGCGAGGGCATCGCAAAACTCTTCCCATCCCCCAATGAAACAGAGTAAGCGAACATCAGCCTCCCTCTAGAGGGAGGGGGACCGCGAAGCGGTGGTGGGATAAGCAGACTCTTAGCGCTTTAGCGCTTAGAGGTCGCTTATGCCGACCGAAGGTCGGTAGTAGTAGGATGAGAGAGACAAACGGATTTTACGTTGTAGCTAAAGTCCTTTAGTTGCATATTGAAAGGAGATTTATTTTGGAAGCAAAAGAACTGGACAAGGCCATCTGCGAAGCGGCATCGGACAAGAAAGCCCGCGACATCGTCTCGATGGACATGCGCGAGCTCACGCCGACGTGCGACTACTTCGTTGTCTGCTCGGCCAATACGGCGACGCAGGTGCGTGCCATCGCGGACAACATCGAGGAAAAGCTCGCCGAGCAGGGCGAATCGTTCCTGCACAAAGAAGGCTATCGCGAAGGCGAATGGATTCTCATGGACTACGGCGACGTCGTCGCGCACATCTTCCGTCAGGAGGCCCGCGAATACTACGCGCTCGAGCACCTCTGGGCAGACGCGAAGCTCACGCCCTATGAGGACTGAGCCATGATGCACGAAAGGCACGAAAAGGGCGGTCGTCCGGCTGAGAGTCGCGAAGATGCAGCCGCTATCGAGCGCCGTCCTCGCAAGTACGGCCCGAGCACGGTTGCGACACTGACCGTCGTGCGCGAAAACGAGATGGGCGCGTTCCTCGATGCCGAAACGGGCAACACGAGCGACGACATTCTTTTGCACAAGACGCAGCAGACCGCGCCCGTCCACATCGGCGACCGCGTCAAGGTCTTCCTCTACCGCGACCCGAAGCACCGCCTGACGGCGTCCATGCGCGTGCCGCGGCTGGAACAGGGGCAGATTGCGCGCATGAAGGTCATCAACGTCTCGAAGGACGGCGCGTTCCTCGACGTCGGCGCCGAGCGCGGCATCTTCCTGCCATACGCCGGCATGCGCGGGCGGCCGCAGATCGGCGAAGTCGTCTGGGCAAAGCTCTACACCGACAAGTCCGGCCGCCTCGCCGTCACGATGGAAGTCGAAGATGAGATGCGCCGCGCCTCCATCTCGGCGAAAGGCAAGGCACATGTCGGCGACGAAGTCACGGGCGCCATCTACAACTACACGGACGCAGGCGCATTCCTGTTTTCGAATGAGCGCTACATCGTCTTCATCGACAAGAAAGAGCTGCCGCCGCGCGACCTGCGCCCGCGCATCGGCGAAATCGTCACGGCGCGCGTGACATACGTGCGCGATGACGGCCGCCTCAATGCATCGTTGCGCGAAATCAAGGAGAAGGCGCTCATCACGGATGCGGGCCGCATCCTCGCGCTGCTCGAAACGCGCAAGGGAAAGATGCCCTACAGCGACAAGACGTCGCCCGAAGTCATCCGCGACAAGTTCGGCATCAGCAAGGGCGCGTTCAAGCGCGCACTCGGCCATCTGCTCAAAGAAGGCCGCATCGAGGAGCGCGATGGCTGGACCTACCTGATTCCTTCAAATTTTTCCGATAATACGCCAAACAAAGAAGGATTTTCGTCCGACGTCGCGAAATAGATAAAGTAGCAACACGAGGAAGCTGAAACAGCCGAAGAAGCAGATTGCGAATACGATATACAGAGTCATCATGGGGGCGATCGAATGGCAGCATCACCAGCACCAGCACAACAACCAGAAACGTCGGGAGACAAGAAAGGCATTCTCCTCGAGACCGGCACGAATGAATTCGAGATTGTCGAGTTCAGCATCGGTAATGTCCATTACGGCATCAACGTCGCCAAGGTCCGCGAAGTCATCACGCGCGCACCGGTCACGGCCATGCCGCAGGCACATCCGTACGTCGACGGCCTCTTCACGCTCCGCGGCAAGGCCATCCCGCTCGTCAACCTGCCGCGCTGCCTCAACGTGCAGACGGCAGACGAGCCGAAGAACATCATCGTCACGGAAATCAACAACTACAACATCGGCTTCCTTGTCGGCAACGTCTCGCGCATCCACCGCATCTCGTGGAAGGACATGGAACCGGCGCCAGAAGTCGGCGACCAGTCCCGCGTTGTCGGCATTGTCAAGATGAAGGACCGCATTGTCCTGCTCCTCGACTTCGAGACAATCATCGCCGAAATCAATCCGGAAATCAACGCGAAGCTCACGACGTTCGAAGAAGCGACAGAGGATACGAAGGACAAGCGCCAGGACGTCCATGTCGTCGTCGCCGAGGACTCCGCGATGCTCCGCGACCTGCTCGTCACGACGCTGCATGAGAGCGGCTACCGCTACGTGCGCGACTTCGGTAATGGCCAGGATGCCTGGGACTATCTCCAGACGCTGGCAAAGAAAGACGGCCCGATCGAGGACCACGTCCGCGTCATCGTCTCCGACGTCGAGATGCCGAAGATGGACGGCCATCGCCTGCTGAAGCTCGTCCGCGATGACGAGCGTCTGCACGAGGTCCCGTTCGTCCTGTTCTCCTCGCTGATCAGCGACGAGATGCGTCTCAAAGGCGAACAGCTGGGCGCTTCCGGCCAGATTTCGAAACCAGAAATCAACCAGCTCATCGACCTTCTCGACAATCTCGTCTTCGGCAAGCCGCTGAAGAAGGACGACGAAGGCTGAGAAACAGCAGATGAAAAGACCGTTGCATCGAAACTTGATGCAGCGGTCTTTTTGTGTACTGAAGCTGTTCGATGCTACAGACACACGAAAAAACCGGCCGTGCGGCCGGTTTTTTCTTTGGGGAATTTTCAGGGTCAAAACATTGGAGAAATTGGGGAACAAGTCATCCAGCAATCAGGCGAAAGGATTTTCCGAGGGGTAACGGACGCCTTTCGGCTGGTTGTAGGAAATATCTTCAACGCCGAGCTGGCGCAGGAGATCGAAAATGGTTTTGCCGAAGTGGCCGAAGGCCACAGCGCCGTGATGCGGGAAGCGCTTCTCGATGAGCACATGGCGGTAGAAGCGTCCCATTTCCGGGATGGCGAAGATGCCGATGCCGCCAAACGAGTTCGTGGCTGCCGGGAGGACTTCGCCTTCGGCAATGTAGGCGCGGAGCTTGCCGTCCGCCGTGCTCTGGAGACGGTAGAACGTGATGTCGCCGGAAGCGATGTCGCCTTCGAGCGTGCCGCGCGTGATGTCCGGCGTCTTGCCGCCTTCGAGCAGGCGGTTCTGAATGAGCTGGTACTTCACGCCGCCCTTCTTGAGTTTGCAGAGCGGCGTGTTGCCGCAATGGAAGCCCATGAACGTGTCTTCGAGGGTATAGTCCTTCGTGCCCTTGATGTGCTCTTCAAAGAGATCGCGCGGCACGGAGTTGTTGATGTCGAGGAGCGTCACGGCGTCGCCGCTGACGCAGAGTCCGATGTACTCGGACAGTGCACCATAGATGTCGACTTCGCAGGCGACAGGGATGCCGCGCGAGACGAGGCGGCTGTTGACATAGCACGGTTCGAAGCCGAATTCGCTCGGGAAGGCCGGCCAGCACTTGTTTGCAAACGCAACGTATTTGCGTGCGCCCTTGTGCTGCTCCATCCAGTCGAGCAGCGTGAGCTCGTACTGTGCCATGCGCGGCAGCAGGTCAGGATACGGGTTGCCTTCCTTGCCGAGCTCCTTCGCCATGTCTTCCGTGACTTCTTTGATGCGCGGGTCATCCTTGTGGGCGCGATACGAGACGAGCAGGTCAAGCTCGGAGTTTTCTTCGACTTCGACGCCGAGATCGTAGAGCGGAGCAATCGGCGCGTTGCAGGCGAAGAAGTCCTGCGGGCGCGGGCCGAACGTGATGATTTTGAGGTTCTTGAGGCCGAGCAGCGTGCGTGCGACGGGCTGGAATTCGGCAATCATCTTCGCGAGATCGTCTGCCGTGCCGACGGGGTACTCGGGGATGAATGCCTTGAGATGGCGCAGGCCGAGGTTGTACGAGCAGTTCAGCATGCCGCAGTAGGCATCGCCGCGGCCATTGATGAGGTTCTTGCCCGTTTCCTCAGCGGCGGCGACGTACATGACCGGGCCGTCGAACTCTTTTGCGACGAGCGTTTCCGGCGTCTCCGGGCCGAAGTTGCCGAGGAAGACAACGAGTGCGTTGCAGCCAGCGTCTTTCGCTTCTTTGACGGCTTCGAGCATGTCCGTCTCGTTTTCGATGGTCTTCTTCACTTCGTAGAGGTCGCCGTATTTTTTGTAGGCATCGACGATGGCCTTGCGACGGTTCTCGGAAAGCGAGATGATGAAGCAGTCACGGCTCACGGAGAGGATGCCGCATTTGACGTCGGGGATGTTGCTCATGGTCATGGAAAAAGCACTCCTTTGAAAATGTAAGATGAACGTTTGAAATTGACAGATGCTTGTGAACTTATTGCGTGCATGTGCACGCCTTAGCGTTGAGTACATCATAGCGCAACGTGCATATCTTGTCAATCATTTTTTCTTGAATTTTATCGGTAAAATAAAAGGCAAACGAT